>DATETJ010000003.1 GCA_035283685.1 Candidatus Bathyarchaeia archaeon | reverse complement strand
CCTTTTCAAGAGGCTGTAGATTTTCTTAAGTATTCTGAGAATAGGAGTAGACTCGTGGAGTCTGTGGTCTGTAACCATTTGATTCGGCTGATGTTCAACATGGAGCCAAGTCCACAGTTCGATTATGCGACAAAGCTGTTTTATTGGGAGAGTGGCAAGAGACGCGAAGTTGATTTTGTGGGAAAATTTGAGGATGCCTTTCTGCCCATTGAAGTTAAGTATCAAGGGTCAATACGGAGGAACGACTTGTACGGTATAATTGATTTCATCAAGGGTGGAAGGTCGCTCAGAGGAATCCTCATCACAAAGGACACTTTGGGTCAGGGAAGAAACCATACGGAAGTGCCGCTTCCGATCTTCTTGCTCATGTCATAACTGGAGGACTACCCGATCCGTCCGGGGTTCGGTGTAGACGGGCGGGGGTGGGACTTGAACTCTCATCGAAGTGGCGGTACACTCGAAGCGCGCGAGGGGTCTTCTGGCAATTTACACAGCTTCGTTGGATGTTGGGAGTAAGATACGCCTGGGATGAGCCAACGGGAATGCGAGTCCGCCTTGCAATTTCAATTAGGCTTCCGTAAACCCTCAAGACCTACCCCCCTCTAGATTTTTAATTCTTAACCATTGTCCAGGTCTTTGCTTTCCAGTGTCGTTCATGAAGAAACATCATAGGTTTGAGGCGATTCTTGAGGTGAGGAGTGTTGCGGCTTTTTGTATGTGGTTGTATTTTGTTAAGTCTGTGCATTTGATTTTGCCAGTTTTGTAGATTAGCCGGATCATTTTGGGTTATAGTATTTGAAGAGCTACTACGCGGAAGGTGTATTTTCTGTTGGTTAATGTTTCGAAGAAGCATTCTTCCGCACATGCTTTGCGAATTCTTTCTGAGTCAAGCTCTTGTTCCAGTGAGATGGTTGATACGATGTTTTGAATCGTTATCTTGGCCATATTTCGATGGTTCCTTCAGTTTACTATACTTGTTTTCTATAACTTTTGCTTGATTATGGAAAGAGTCACCAAATATTTAAGTGAATTTTGACAATGTAAGGACAATTGGGTGTTAGGAATTGGTGAATTATTGGCTTTGCGTAACCAATGAGGACAATTGGAATGCGGTGAAGAAACACAAGGTTTGGGGTGTTCCTGAGAAGCGAGGTAGACGTCAAATTGAGATGGTGAAGCCAGGCGATTATCTTGCTTTTTACGTGATGCCCAAACGGATTGGAGGAATTCTTAAGGCGGTTTCCGAGCCATTTGAAAGCAAAGAAAAGATTTTTAGCTGGGCAGAGTTTAGCAGAGAAGAAATCTTTCCGCATCGTGTAAAGCTTGAGCCAGTTGTTGTGGCTAAAGAACCTGTATCGGTCGAGAAACTTGTTAGTAAATTAAGCTTCACTAAAGGCTTGAAGCGGTGGAGCGTGCTTCTGCGTAGAGCAATGGTTATGATCTCGGCAAAGGATTTTGAGTTGATTCGAAGCTTCGTGGGTGGAAAGTGACCTTTTATGGTTGTCAATATATTTCTGAAGGTGTTGTAAGTGGGCGCGAATGAGTTCTCTCTTGTAATTAAGGATCATGTGGCGAAGAGTCGTTCTGCTAATATGCATCCTGCTAAGCTTTTGGTTTTGTCGAGTTTACTGAAGGAGCTTTTTGGTGTTAGGCTTGAGGAATTGATACCCGGTATTGAGAGTAAGCTTGGCAGCAAGTTGTGGGGTCTTAGAGGAAGCGCGGACCTGATTTTCTCCAATGTGGTCTTTGAAATTAAGGTTGATCTGAAAGTGGAGCATGATGACGCGAAGCAGAAGTTGATGAAATATTTTCAAGTCCTTCATGAGAAAGAACCCGAGAGGAAGCATATTGGCATTGCAACCGATGTTGTCGAGTTTGTTGCTTATACGCCTGCGATTAAGGATGGGCAAGTTATCGGTTTGAATAAGATTGGGGCGATAAATATCTCAGAGGCTTCGTCTGCTAAGAGTGTTTTGTGGCTTGATTCTTTTGTCTTTTCGAAGCCTAAGATAAGGCCTTCTGCCATGGATTTGCGGTGGCGGTTTGGTCCGGATAGTCCGACTTATTGTGTTTCTGTTGATGGGCTTACTGCTTTGTGGGAAGAGGTGAAAGACGAAAAGGATGTAGCGTTGAAGTTGGATTTGTGGGCCAAGAACATGGAGATTGTTTATGGTGGTAGGCCCGAGGTTTCTGCTTTCATAGACCACACTTACCTAGTTACGCTGGTTAAATTAATTGTTTACCTTCGGCTGAGTGGGGATAATGTTGTTAGAGAAGATAGACTTATCAGAGCTTTGACAGGTGAGTATTTTTCTTCGTATGGTATAGCGAATTTGATCGAGGAGGATTTCTTTGCGTGGCTATTGCATCCTAAGATACAGAATAGAACTTTGAGGCTTGTCGGTGACGTTACAAGAGAGCTGTTGAGGTATGACTTGTCTCAGATTGATGAGGATTTTTTCAAAGAGATTTATCAAGAGATTGTTAAGCGCAATGAGAGGCACAGGATAGGCGAGTACTACACGCCTGAGTGGTTGGTTGAGTTAACTCTCAAAGAAAGCATTGAGCTATGGGATAATGCCCATCAAGGCACACCTAGAATTTTGGACCCGGGTTGCGGGTCCGGAACATTTCTCTGCAATGCTATTCATGTCGTAAAGGAACGTCTTTTGAAAGAAGGAAAAGATCACAAGTATATTCTGGATTTTGTCCTTGATAATGTGGTAGGTGTCGACATCAATCCGTTGGCTGTGGTTATTGCACGGGCTAATTATATTGTTGCGTTGGGAGAATTACTCCAGCTGGGTAAACGTATTATCGTTCCTATTTATGTGGCAGATTCGGTTAGAATACCTAGGGTTACTGAGACTCTCACTGAAAAGGGCAAGGTTAGCGTTTACGAATTCAGCGTGGAGGTTGCAAATAATAAGAATGGGAAACCGAAAATCTATGCAATTCAGATTCCGAAAACTGTGGCCACTCAGAAAACTGTTCTAAGCCAGGTTATAGATGGCTATAAGGCGGCTATTAGCGCTTACAGAGCACGGAGGAACAAGACAGAAGCTTTGGAAGTCTTGGGGAGAAGTCATGGCGCCAAACTTTCAGACGATGAACTGGACGTTCTAGATACAACTCTGAATACTATTTTGATGCTCATGGACGCCAACTTGGACGCAATATGGGTTTTCATGCTCAGCAACATATACGCTCCCATCACGTTGATGCAATCCAAGTTTGATATGGTGGTTGGCAATCCTCCTTGGATTCTTCTGAGATACGTGGAGAACAAGAACTACCAAGACTTCCTCAAGCAAGAAGTACTTTCTTATGACTTGCTAAACAGTAGCCAAGTCCATCAATTCTCTAACATGGAAATGGCTACATGCTTTTTCTCTCGCTGCAGTGATCTCTACTTGCGCGATGACGGTGCGATAGCGTTCGTAATGCCAAGAAGCGTACTCACGGGGGCTCTACACCACGTCAACTTTAAACGATTTAGCAAGCCAAAGAACAAGCTGTTCAAGATATTTGATCTAGAAGATGTGGAGCCACTTTTTAATGTTCCCTCATGTGTACTAATAGCATTAAAGGGAAAAGACACGAAATATCCAGTACATACAAATCGATATAGAGGAGAACTTAGCGAAAAGAACCTTAGACTGGGAGAAGCCATTAGACAGCTTTCAGTCGAAGACTACCTTTACAATCCCCCCTTTACTCCAACAAGGTACAGTTGGTATTATGACAAGGTCAAGAAGGGGATAGACATAACCCCAAGGTGTCTTTGGTTTATAGAGTTTGATCCGCACGCAACATTAGGAGCTGACGTAAACAAACCATTTGTTAAATCGGCAGAGGATGTATTAGAACAAGCTAAAGATCGTTGGAAAGGCATACAGCTAGCCGGAAATGTGGAGGCTGGCTTCATTTTTGCAACGCTGTTGGCCGGAGATATACTGTCTTTTCGCTATACTAGAATGCGACAAGTGGCCCTCCCTATAGAGTCACGTGCTAATCGCTACAGACTACTTGATATCATTGAACTTAGAAGCCGAGGTTTCCACCACATGGCCGATTGGGTACAGGCGGTCCAAAAAATATGGGAGGAAAACGCAACAGAAAGGTCGAGGAAGAATTTTCCAAGGGTTGTTTCGTGGCTCAACTATATGAATAAACTGGATGCTCAAAGCCCTAGCAAAAAATACATTGTCATATATAACTCAAGTGGGACAAACATCGCATCATGTGTTATTGAGAAGCAAGTATTACCTGACTTTCCACTCCTGCGAGCCAAAATAAGTCCGAAAGGATTCATTTCTGAGCAATCCACTTTCTTCTACGAAACAAACGATGAAATGGAAGCGCACTATGTTTGTGCAATTCTCAACTCTAACATTATCAATGACAGCATAAAACCATTGCAACCACGAGGTCTTTTTGGGGAAAGAGCAGTTACAAGGAGGCCCTTCATGTTTTCGATACCTCAGTTCAACAAAAACAACTCGGCGCACATCGAATTAGCGGGACTGAGTAAACTATGCCATAACAAGCTCGCGGCAAAGCAATTTGCAAAGGGAAGTGTGGCCAGTTTAAGAAGGGAAGCAAGAGGAGTCATTGAAGGAGAAATTAAGAGAATCGATGAACTAGCTTCAGAACTCTTAGGTAACAGGTAGGGTCGCCAACATTGAACGCGAACCAGTCATTTTTGCCTGGAGACAAGTTAAAGGAGCGAATCCTACTTCTCAGGAGATATCTTTATCACTTAGAATGGGCCATGCCCAACGAAGTTAAAACAAAAATTAGTCAGCAAATTTTCAACGGAGAACTTCCAATCGACCAAGCAATCAACCTCGATAAACTCGCGAAAACAATAACAGACGAACAATTAACCCAAATGATACAGCTTTCACCCTTCAAAGACCACTATGCATTTAGAGGCAAATATTACACCGTCAAAGAAGGCACGTTTGATTGCCAAGGTTCATGGGAAGAAGTCAGAATCACCATTAAACAAGTGCTTAAAACCTACGGAAAAAAAGGCTACGCCCTACTAAAAGCACTAGTTGAAACTGGCCAAGCACACTTCGACTCACTAGCGGCCACATCAAGCGAAATCTACGGCGACAAACTATACCCTGCTCGTCTTATAGCAGAACTCAGAGACAAATTCGACTTAGCATGGGAAGTCGGGTCCAAACAGCATCCAAGATGGGCCATGCCCGAAGAAATAAAACCAGTCGTAATTGAAGTCCTCTCAGAATTTGAAGCCAAACCAGTACCCAGACTAAGCACTGAACAAGCTGAACGCGAATTCCTCGAAGTAATAAGAATGGACGAAGAATTCAGAAACTACCTCAAAGACCTTATCGCCAACAGACTAGAACAAACAATAGAATTCGGCAAACAAATGTCACCAACATATCTCACAGACTATCTACAATCACTATATGGCCCCACCCTCTTCTTCGACCACCTACTCAGCATAACACAATCCTACTCAATATGCGACTCAACAGTAATCAACAAAAAAGGCCAAAAAGCACTAAACACAGGCTTCAACCTAGCCCTATTCGGAGAACCAGGAACAGGAAAAACATTCGCCACAAAAGACATGATACTAGGCAACGAAGACCAAGGCGTCCCACCCCACGGACTACCAGGCATCAACAGATACTGCGGCGGAATGACACCAGCCATGTTCATAGCCATCGGTGAAGCATACCTAGGCAGACGCTTCAACTTCATAGTCACAGAATTCAACGACTGGTTCAAACACAAAGGCATGGTAGAACCAATGAAACTCGCAATGGAAAGAGGCTCAATAAGATACGAAACCAAAACCTACACAGTCGGTCCATACCGCTTCTCATCCTTCTTCACAGTCAACTACAACACCGAAGTCTACGAAAAAGGCTACGAAGTCACAGTCAGAGACTCAAACTTCAACGCAATAGAAGACCGCATGCTCTGCCGCCTACACAGACTCACCAAACAAAAATACCAAGAACTATCAAAAAGCCAAAGAGCCCTCCTACTAGGCGAACTAAGAACCAAAATGGAAGAAGCCTACAAAATCCGGGACCACCTCACCCTCGTATACGCAATACAAACAAAAGACCCACTCGTAGCCGGAAGCTTCTACGACAAAAAAATACTTCTAACCGACGAAATACTAAAAATGCTAGAAACCGCAACCACCCTCGTCCTAGAACACTTAGGAACCAAAGTCGTACCCTTCTCAATGCGACTCGAAAGAAGAGCCATACAACTAGCATCAGCCATGTCATTAGTGAATCATCTAAACACTGATTCAGACGTCATCCCAATAGACAGCCTATCAGCCAAAATGGCCGTCCAATTCTTCGTCGAAGAAGCATGGATAAGATCCAACGAAGCCTTCCCAATATACCACATCATGAAAAAACTGGCCGCCCCAGAGGCAGAAAAAGAAAAAGTAACACCACCCGAAAAACCACCAGAAACAAAGGCTGGCGAGCCAATAAAACAACCCATCCCCGAAACTGCCGAACCCAAAAAGCCAAACGAATACACCGAGGACGAACTACCCAAAGACATGCGATCAGTCGGCTTGGGAATGTACAAGGACTCAGCCGGCAACATATGGGACTACAGATTCGGACCAGACGGAAAAAGACTCTACAGCATCCGACAGAAAAGCCAAGAATGATCATTGGTGCATCCTAGTTATTGAGAGGGCCTGTCTTAAACCGAAATATTTTTATAATTTGACGGCCGTTTCAATTAATTAGGCCCCTATTAAGGAGATGTTATGAAACATGCCTGTGTTAAACGCGTTTAAAATCCAGCAAAGAGGTCTACCAATGTACATAACCACAATGAAGGCTGGCGACCTTCTCGCCTCATATAAAATCGACAGATGGGGCGAAGACAACCCAAAAGGTTACCAAAGAGCCCTCGTACCCCTACGAGTCCGCAAGGCCATGAACTACCTCCTAAAAGAAGAAGGAGTATTCCCCACGTCAATACTCGTCAACGTAAGAGGAAAAATGGAATTCAGACCCAAAAAATCAATCGACAGCTTCGCAGAATTCGGCGAACTAGCCCTATCCCCAGAATCCCTACCCTTCTCAATAGTCGACGGACAACACCGCCTAGAAGGACTCAAAGAAGCAAGAGAAGAAGACCCAAAATTCGACGACTACCCCGTACCAGTAACAATCGTCAACCTACCAGACGTCTACACCGAAATGCGACAATTCTACATAATCAACACCCGCCAAAAAGGAGTCTCAACCGACCTAGTCCAACGCCACCTCTACGAAATGTCTGAAAAAATGGGCAAACCAACCCTACTCATGCTAGAAGGAGAAAAAGCCGTACTAACAGCCGAAGCCATACCCGTAGTCGACATAATCCGAAACGACCCACGCTCCCCTTGGTACAACAAAGTCCAGCTGCCAAGCGAAAAGAAACAAGAAAACCACATAATCAAACAACGCCCCCTTACCGACTCTATAACCTATATCCTAAAATCAAGACCCAGCTTCAGAAGAAAGAATCCCAAAGAACTTGCAAACGACATCGCCAACTACTGGAACGCTCTCAAGGAAATATTCCCAGAAGCGTTCGAAGACCCAAAAGAATTCACAATCCAAAGAACGCCAGGCGCCTACTCACTCCACATGATATACTCACACGTCTATGACCTATGCGAACAAGCAGGTAACTGCACCCAAGAAAAAATGAAACAGATACTAGAAAAAATGTTCAAAAACGTCGCCGAAGCCATGCCCGTAGACCAACTCGACAGCGCCTTCTGGCACAAAAAAGAAGGACACCCACTAGTCATCGCAACCAGCATGAAAACAATGAAAGCGCTCGCCGAATACTTCAACCAAGCACTCGAAGCCATACAATAAACCCAAAATATGCAAAGGATTGGGCGATTAAGCTTTGAGGACAAGAGAAGCCAAACTTGAAGGATTCGCAAAAGCACAGCCTAAATCAGAAACAATTATCATAAAAGATATCCTCCAAAAAATCACAAACAGAAATTTAGCACTCACCATAAAGTTCAGGCTCACACCAATCGGATACGGCCTCTGCTCACACCTCAAAGCAAACCTGTACTTCGACGGACAACGCCTCAAAACCTTCTACACATCAGTCCCAGGAACCATGAAAAACCTCAGAAAAGAACTCACCGTAGAAATATTCACCAAATTCGGCCAAGTCAACACAGGACCACACCAAATGAAAATAGAAATGAGCGGACTACTACCATCAGGCCAAACCCTCGGACTAGTTTCCTCAAGAGAATTCATAGTGGAGGTCCCAAGACTAGAACAACTAGAACGGCCAACAACAAGGCAAATAACAATCGAAAGAATTGAAGGCGAATCCGGTATAAGCATTGTAACCTCAGATATCAAAAGACTCTACGAGCAAATAGAAGAACGCCGAAAAAGAGAACTAAAAGCCTTAAAGCAAGGCTGGTAAAACGCCAATTTCCCCCTTTTTTGTGATGAGTAAGGCATCGAACAAAACCATTTAAAGATGAAATAGAAAACCTCAGAAAAGTGATATTCATGTGTAGAATGTTTGCCTTAATGAGCCGAAAACCAATTCCTTCCTTTTTTCTCAGGGGCTTTAGATTGCTAGCTGAAAGAGGAAAAGTTTTACCTAATGCCGAACCCGGTCACAAACACGGATGGGGCATAGTCTACTATCAAAATCATACTCCTACATATTTGGGCAGACAACCAACAAATGCCATGGAAGATTCAAGATACGAAGAATTTTGCGAACGTTTAGATCAATTACGTGCAACGGGTATATTGTTAGCGCATCTTAGAAAACCTAGTTCTGAATACAAAGATGTCAAATTGGAAAATACACAACCGTTCATTCGAGGAGAGTGGTGCTTCGCACATAACGGCACCATCCACGGATTCAATGAAGAAGTCGCAGGCCTCCAAGGAACCACGGACAGCGAAAAATTGTTTCGTGTCTTGCTACAAGATAAGGAAAACAGTGACTATTCGATAGAAAAAGCAATAGAGAAAACTGTTCAAAGGGTAAGAAAAGAGTACAGTTACAGCTCAATGACATTTATTCTATCTAACGGCAAACGAATCTATGCTTATAGAGAATATTCAGATCCAAGAAACTCCGACTACTACAATTTAATGTACGCCATTGACGAGAATACGGCGATTCTGTTTCAAGAACCAATCTGGTTCAGAGACTGGGTTCAAATACCAAATAAGAGCCTAGTCACTATTGACGGCGACCTTAAAATTTGTTCTCAGCAAATGAGATGAGTGAATAACCTGCTTTTTAAAGGCGGCTTAAATGAAGCGACTTATTCTCCTTAAAGGACTACCAAGTCACTACAGCTGACCGAAAATGAATACGAAACCATGAACAAGGAAGAAAATTATCACGTATACGTAGTGGAAGAAGCGTGGGACAACATACCAAAAATCAATATAATAAACGACCCAAAGAAAATGCCGTTCACAAAACAAAGCAGAGATGTCCTTGAAACAAAAATGACTCCACAAGAATACTTTGAGTGTGAAGAAGACAAATGGAGAGATAACGTAACAAACTCAGACTTTGTTGAATTGTTAACCGCGAAAACTAAGATCCTATATGCTGATCTCTGGCCCTTTGATGTTCCATCCTTGGAATTCGCAAGTTCTAGTTTTAGTTTCTTTCAATGATTTTTCAAGGCATTGTTTAAATTCCGTGTCTTGTGTAGCAACCAGAATCTGTCTTTCTTCTCGAATCTCACTCAAAAGTTTCGAGAGCGCTTCCTTGTGCACTTTATCCATTGTTAGGTTTTCAACTCCACTGGCGTCGGCTTCTTCGCCTTCATCCCAATCTTCGCAACCTCAGAAATAACTTCGCTGGCATCCAGAATCTCCAACAACACAGGCTTCCCACCCTTAGTAAAATGCACAACGATCGGACCCATCTCCTCAGCATAGTCAACCTTAGCCTCAGAAACTATGATCAACAACACATCAGAATCACGATCATAGCTAACTTTCACTCCGCGAACAGACAAACCCACTTTCACTCCACGAACCCAGAATACGCCGCCAGATCACATTAAAAGCCTATCGACCAATACAAGGCAGCAGGACTCCTCATCGGCATCGCAACCAGCCTCCTAACAATATACCTACTAAGCCTCTAAACCAACCACACACCAACCTAATCATTCCCATAGAACCGAAAAAACACATCAGATACAAAAACAAACGACCACTCCAATACTCCATTACATCAGTTAATACACCTAAGAACCCATCCAAGAAATCCATAGCCCAAAAAGCATGTTCGCTATTAGCGAACATTTATATAATGTAGCGAACGCCTAAGAAATCATGCGCCGAGTACACAACATCTTCGAGCCAAAAGCCACCAGAATCCTAAGAGCACTACTCATAACTCCACAGTGGAATTGGACAATAAGAGGTTTGGCTGAAGAAGTCAAGATATCCCCAGGATACGCTCACGCTGTTATTTCCACACTAATCGACTTAGGCCATGTGGCACACACCGAACACTTCAAGATAAAAACAGTTAATCCAACAGTTCTGCTCAAGAGATGGGCAGCCTACAACCAATACGATAAAATAAACACCTTCCTAGACTACTACACATTTGAACGCGAAGTCAACCGATTCATCGAACAATTATCCAGCATCCAAACCCCAAACTACGCATTAACAGCTCTAGCCGCAGCATCACTAATTGCTCCCCATGTAAGACCCGTTGACATACACATATACATAAAGAAAAAAGAAGAAGCACCAACGCTCGCCAAAAACCTTGACCTTCAACCAATCCCAAAAGGAGGCAACGTAAAGCTTGTCATACCATACGACGAAGGCGTCTTCTACGGTCAACAAACAGCCAGCGTTCGAATATCCGATAAAGAAGAAAAAAAAGCCAAAGTGGTTTGCGATGTGCAGTTATTCGTAGACCTCTACAACTATCCAGCCAGAGGACTAGAAGCAGCTGAACATCTATACGAACGAATAGTTGAAAAATGGGGAAAAACTCTAGTCGGTGAACAATAAACAATGTACGACCGGAACCAAACCGAAGCATCCAAATCAGCACTTGTCGAACTCTCCTCCGCCCTACACACCTACAAAAACGACTTCGTTCTCGCTGGAGGATGGGCACCGTACTTCCTAACCAAAGACCACTTTGACCACTGCGGCTCAAAAGACATAGACCTTGTACTCAAACCATCAATTATGGTAAAATACGAAACTATAAGGAAAACAGCAGAAAGACTAAGCTACCAAAAAACATCCAACCCCTTCCGATTTGAGAAAAACGTCGCTTCGCCACTAGACAAAAAAGAATACAACATAGCCCTTGATTTCCTAACAGAACCTCAAGCAGCACAGAAAGCACTCCCGCTCACAAAAGTGCAAAAAGATCTAACCGCCTGTCTAATCCCAGGATCCAACATCGTTTTCAAGTTTCAGTATGAAAACGAGATAGAAGGAACACTGCCAAAAGGCGGCAAAGCAACAGTCACCATTAACACAGCAGACATCGTTGGAGCCCTAACTATGAAAGGCTTAGCATTACCTCGCCTCATCGATAAAGACAGCTATGACATTTACGCCATGAGCGGATTCTATGGCGGCAACCCATCAAAAGCATCAGAAACATACCTAAACCACATCAAAAAAGCAAAACTATCAACCAAAGAAAAGAGCACAGTGCAACTCAGCCTGCGCAGAATAAATCAAGCTTTCAAAACCACAGATTCATACGGAGTATTTGCTGCTGCACGATTCGTTGAAGCAGACATCATCTCCGACGTATACGTGAGAACGAACACCTTCCTGAAAAAAGCAAACCGAATTCTATCCGTTCGCTAACAACGAACATTCATATAACACAGCGAACAGCAGAACCCACAGAAACACAACAAAATCAATCTGGCAAGATTCGTAGCAAATCATCAACACAATTTCACGCTAACAACACAAGAAGAAAATTCCATACACAAGGCTGCAGGACTCCTCATCGGCATCGCAACCAGCCTCCTAACAATGTATCTCCTAGGCTTCTAAACGACTGGGTCATAACAAGAAAAAGAATACCTCAAAACACACCCAAGAAACCCATGACTAAGTCTGAGCAATTATTGTATAAGTTTATATAACACTCCAACCATATGCTATGATAAGCAAGACTAAGAAGACACCTGAAAAACATGACAACCAAAGTCATCCATGAACCACAACTCGATACCATACTAATGGTAGAGAAAGCCATCAAACAAGCAAAAACCTACCCAACCAAAAAACAACTACTCCAAAGCCTACCAAAACAAATACAGTATCAAACCTTCAACCGCATACTAGAATACCTAGAAAGCTCCAACAAAATAACAATCGACAAACGCCAAATAATCTGGACCTTCCCAGACAACCCAAAACTCAAAAAACTACTCGAAACAAGCATCAAACTCAGATAAAATCGAGCCTAACGATAGCCAAACCGCTCGACTATTAGCACCTGACTTTTTCTTTGATGGGGATGAAGGGAAATATTATGCTTATTTTCTCACTTTCTGCTTGAACTGCTCGATGTAGTCTTCGTAGTAGCTGTTCTTTTTGAGGTAGAGTCCATAGCGGACTAGTGCTGACATCGCGCGGGCTGTGTCTTCTGGGAATGAGTAAGAGGGAACGCCTAATTTGTCAAATCTACCGCGTATGTATGCAGCCATTTCGGTTTCGCCGATGTCACAGGCAAGAACAGGTTTAAGGTAATTCTTTGAAAGGTTAGCTATTCTGTCCACATAGTCTTCTTGCAGTGCGGGGGAATGGTGTAAGCCGAACACCATGACGCCGTATATCTCTGGGTCTTCCAGCAAAATTTTGGTTCCAAGCTCAAACATTTCCGATGTCACTGAGCCCGTCAAGTCGAGCGGGTTGTAGTTTGTTGCGAAGGAAGGAATTTTTCCTTCTTTTTTCAGGCGTTCGAATTTTTGTGTGGTTTCGTCGCTGAATCTCTTGACGTTTACTCCTTTCGACTCCAACTCGTCAGCAGCCATGATGGCGGGTCCGCCTGCAGCTGTGACTATGGCAACATTGTTGCCTGCAGCTGGTGGTTGAAATGCTAAGGCTTCGCTTGCGTCAAGCAGCTCTTCGGTGTCGCGGGCTCTTAGAACGCCTGATTGTAAGAAGACGCTCTCGTAGATTCTATCTGAGCCTGCGATAGCGCCGGTGTGTGACAATGCTGCACGTGCTCCGGCTTCTGTCTTGCCTGATTTCATAGCTACAATGGGCTTGTATCTTGTTACTTTTTGGGCAACTTCCATGAATTCTCGTCCCGCATTAATGCTCTCGGCGTACAAGAGTATGACGCGCGTTTGCGGATCATGAAGCAAGTATTCGAGAATCTCCGGTTCCTGCACATCAATTTTGTTGCCGAAGCTCACGAATTTGCTCAAGCCTATTTCTTCGCCGGCCATGTAGTCGAGAACGGCTACGCCGAAAGCTCCGCTTTGGGTGACAACTGCTATTGGTCCGCTTCTTGGCCGAGGCGTGGCAACAACTTCATCTCCTGTGCTTAGGACTCTTGTTTCTGGCAGGAACAGCATGTCCACGCCTGTTGACGAGTCATATACGCCCAAGCAGTTGGGTCCAAGCACGCGAATGCCAGCGTTTTTGGCTATGCTTTTGACTTCTTCTTCCAGTGCGTGGTTTCCAATCTCGCCAAAGCCTCCGCTTACTATGACTGCTGCTTTCGCGTGTTTTTGTGCGGCTTCTTGCATGATTTTTGGAACATTCTCAGCCGGCACCACGATAACGACGAGTTCGACGTCGCCGATTATTTCCGTAAGTGATGAGTAACATCTGACCGCTAGAATGTAGTCCTCATGGGGGTTGACCGGGTACAATTCGCCTTTGAAGATGCCCCGGCGTTTGTTGTCTGCGAAGTTCTTGAAAATGACATGTCCTGCTTTGGTGATTTTCTTTGAGGCACCAACGACAGCTACAGATTTGGGTTCGAAAAACTTGTGAATTTGTTCAACTATTGACGTCGAATTCCGCATTTGTCGTTCACTTGCTACATAGGTTTACGATATGCTTGCGCTGCTACTTATTATGTGTTTTTTGGGCTGGGTCTAACTATGACTATGGGTTTGTGTTCAACTTTGTCTAGCATTTCCCATGTTACTTCAGTGAGGGCAACGTCGAAGGTCTCAGCCATATCCCATACGTTTCTGCCAGCACCGAAGCCTCGGGCTCTGTTGGCGGTTTCTGCTATCTGAAGCGCTGTTTCAGCGTCAAGTCCAGATCCTGAAATAGCTATCGGTGTAGACCTCGTCTTCAGCTTGAAGCCTCTTCCTAGAAGGTAGGCAAAGACTCCTCCAAACGACTGTATTCCACGAATTGGCTTCGGTCTGGGCGTGAAGTGGAAGTTGCGGTACGTGTAGCTCTTGTCTGTGTCAACAATCATCACAGCAACTTCCACGCGCAGGATTGTTCTAATTCCATGGCGGATTTCAGCTGCGATTTCGGCTGCATTTTGCAGTGGCAAGCTCACAAAGGAATACGGCAGATTGCTTCCGTCGATGGCCGCTTCAGATCCATGCATTAGCGCCTGCAGTAATCCGCCTTCTTCGAGCGCCAGTTGCTTATGTCTGCTACCTTCTTCGGTCGGGTAGGTTCTGAAGCGCTTGATTGTCCTTCTGCGAAGGTGGCAAATCGTGCCCAGTACATAGCCCCAAGCATAACGCATCCAAGGTTCTGCCAGACATCTGGCTAGTCTGCTTGCCTCAATTGACTTCTCATCAACGATGTTTCCTGTGGCGGTCGATATGGCCTTCTCAGAAACCGTGACGAAGTCGCCGTTTTGGACTTGGTTTCTTATCGTTTCTATGATCTGTTGTTGGTATTTTTCGCCCGGTCGCCAGTAACTCGTAATCAATGCTATGGTGCGGTAGCCTTTACATCCTGATTTGGTCGAGGCTTTCAACGTTTGTGTCGATGTTTGTTTCATTTTAGACGGGTTTAAATATAACGGGAATAACCATTTTAATTTCTGTCACCGAGATCAATAGGAGCAATTCATCATAGTTATTACGTCTTTATCGAAAACTAGTCGTAACGCAACAAGCGAGGAGGGCCTTAGCGATGGCTCAGAAACGAGACAAAAAACAGAGCATGGACATTTTTGAGGCCCTCCTTGAAAGCTCCAAGAAACAAAAACGCGCTAAAAGAGAAGAGCTACTCAAGTCTGTGGGCGTAAAAGAGTTTTTTGAAGAAGGAAATATCAGAATCGACATGAAAACCTGCAAGGGCATAGAATGCCAATTCTGCATAAAGGTGTGTCCCACAAAAGCCTTGTACTGGAAAGCAGGCGACATAGCAGTCGTCGACGAGCTGTGCGTCTATTGCACATCATGTGTGCTCAACTGCATGGTTGATGGCTGCATTAAGGTCAAGAGAAAACGCAAAGACGGCGTCGTCGAGCAGTTCAGTACACCAGCAGAGGTCTTCGCCCTAGGCGAAAACGTCAACACCGGAAAGCGAATTGAAACAACGAGAAAGATTCTACCAGACGAGGAATCATACATGAAGCGCTATCGAAAACCGCGTTTCCCGACAGAGGAAAGAAGCGAATAGACTTCCTTCTCGACCTGCCCGCCTTCCTGAGGTCAACCCTGTCTCTAGTCAGTCATTGCTTGGCCAGCGTGTAGGTGCGTGTTTTGAGGTCGCAGGCCACGGTGCCCGCTTCGAACAATTTTCGCAAGCTTCTGAACACTCGTTTAGACGGTTTGCCCGTCTGCTCCGCGATTTCAACAAGGGTTAAGGGCTTTCCTGCTGCTCTCTGCAACACCTCAACAACTTGGTCTTCAGCTTTACCCAATTGACAACACCTCTAATGAATTGATTCCAGGCAGATCGTCACAAGGTTGCCTGAAGTGGCTAATCAATTTTGTCAACATGAAACTACCAAAACCATTATCTATTGATAACCGCCGAAAAGATTCGAGTAGAGGCGATGGTTTTGAGTTCAAAACACAGAGTAATCAAAAAGAATTTCGAAACCGAAATGTGGGTTAACAATCGCAAGTTGCCTTTGAACCACTTTGTACAAGAAACCTTGGCTAACATAATGATAGGTGCCCTAAAAACCCTTAAAGAAATGGAAGAGTCTCCGAGGAGCCTTGAGATAAAGATTAACAGACTGGCTAAGCCAGTTGGCGTGGATGCGCACACTTATCCATAAATGCTGTGCTTAGCGCCTAGTCTACTTCCATTGCTCTTGGAGAAACTTTGGAATTTCGGACGAATCGCGTGGACCTACTAGGATCTCCCAGCCGCTGAGTTCCTGAATCTCGCCGCTTAGCCTTGCCGCTTTGCCAGGAATGATAAGTTTCCGATGCTTCACTTTCTCTTCGATTCTGCTTTCTTTCAATGCTTCAGCTACTTTGTCTGATGTTAACTTTCGCCCTGCAACTGAGCTGTCGACGGCTAAGCCTTCAGTGTCAACAACGAGAAGGTGGCAGTTCACCCCCGCCGATTCGATGTCTGATGCCACGGTGTAGAATGTAAGTGCGAAATTCGTCGTCAAGAGTACAGGCGAGTTTTCATCTGGCTTGCCCAACGTTTTCACGCCAGGCTCGACAGCCACGGGTTTTCGTGGATCAGTGTAAATGTTCTCTCTCAAGACGGTGTTGGGGAGAAGGACCCATCCTTCGGTGCTGTGCATTATGAGGATGTCGGCATAGCGAGCAATCAGCATGCCAGCTAAGTAGGCTTCGTTCCACATGTTTATCTCAGGAATATCAGCCCGCTCAACCCACTCCGTTATTGGTGTTCCAATCAGCGGGAAGCCCAACAGGTCGTCGCCTTTCCGACATGCGCTTCGCCGCAGCATAGTGAAATTGCTTACTGTGTCAGAAATCCCGTCGTCTGGGAAAGTCCCCGGATCGAGAACTAAATCCTTGACCCCATATTCAACAAGCGTCTTTGTCAACGACCTCAACAGCTTCAGGTCGTTCGGGGCAAAAACAGCCAAGGGGCAATCATACATTAGCGCTAGTTCAGCCATATCCTTCCAGTTGGTTTTTGTTGCGGCGTATATGAGCGGTCGAGCCTTTGGTGCTGCCATTAGCCCAGCCTCGATGACTTCAGGATGGAAAGAGCATAGAATAAGAGGTAACTGAGTGTTGTCAACAACTCTTCTTACTGCTGCTTTGAACTTCTCCGGGTCTTTTGAGGTCGATCTCACAGCGACCATGTTCAGTTTCAGTTCTTTGCCAATGTAAATGTACGAAAAGCCCTCTGTCCTCTTTACGCGGGACAATAGTTCTTCTTCAGGCATCTCGTCAGTTACGTCTAGGGCAATGGGCGTGGGATTGTGGAAAGTGAATTCATGGCGGTACATGACGAGTTTACCGCCAATTTTTACGGCTTTTTCGCCTGCGCCGATTGCGACTTCCTTCACAGGCGGCTTGAGCATGTTCCACAGTTTCTCGTATGCTTTCGCATACTGCTTCTCTTCCAGTAGTGGCTTACACATTTCAAGCGCGGTTTCTCGATTAACCAGTTTGGTGGCAAAAGCCATGCAGTTTTCTAAACCGCATTTCTTGCAGTTTGTCTTTGGCAGTTGCATGTAAATGTCTATCGGGCTGAGTTCCTTGACTCCAATTTTTTCGCTCAAGTCTTCCAACTCCTGCGCCTAGACTTTCATAGTCACCCAGTCTGCGATTTGCTCGGGTTTTCCTCGAGTTGCGCCCGTGGTGAGCTTATTGACAACTTCCTTTAGCGTCTTAACTGCGGCTGGATGCATCATCATGAACACGTCAACGCCCGCTAAGCACAACGTGAGAGCGGTAATAGTTTCCCATATGGGTCCGCGTAGTTCGCGTGGTCCCCATTCAGGCGCCATTTTCATCCATGCTTCGCGAGCTGCCCAAGCGTTTGTGGTTCCGGATGACAATGGATGCTGCAGCTCAGTGTCTCCTAACAGAGCTGAGAGTCTTGCTCGCTCCATAATCGTGAAGGCATAGTCAAGTCCGTATCCAAGTGCAGCGGTGGTCGTGTCCATTATGATTCGTTCTGGGGGCAAGAATTCGTACAGCTTGCGGTTGAGTTCGCGTGCGTGGTTCAAATCCATGGAGGTGAACGCTAAGGCTACGTGACCATTCTTGTTCACTGCTTGGGCTGAACGCTCTATGTCCATGTCAAGTGTGACTGAGCTTATAAGCGCCCTTTCGCCAGCGGCAACTTCCGCGGCTTTTTCAAACACCAAGAGGTCTTTCTTTGGATCGCCGCAGCCACCGATTACGATTGGCACGTCGACGGCTTGCAGCACGTTTTCAACGGTTCTTGCAGCTTCTTTAGGCGTTGTGTCCTGTAGAAGCGGGTCAGTGCTTACCAAGTGCAATGTAATCATATCGGCGCCGAACTTGTCAACGGCCAGCTTCGCCCAAGCGGCGGGGTCACCTATGACTTCTTCAACATGCATCTTTACGGCTTTTGCCAAAGGGATTTTCATGTCAAAAACGTCAAGTGTGACAACTGGCGGATGCGGAGTGGGATTCTCAAACAGGTAATAGGGTGGTGATCTTTCTCCGCCGATGATCACGGATTTGCCACGTGTTCCGCCTTCGCCTTTGGTTGCGCCCAGTTGTACTTCGGTTATTCTGCCAGGGTAGGTTTCAATTGGCGGAATGAAGTCAACATCAATTATGTTTGTAGGTTTTCCCTTCTTGGGCACAGAAGGCGCTTTGTGCATAGGTGCTACAGTGGATGGCTGAATCCATATCTCCAAGTCGCCTACGTCGAAGTCTACGTCTTCGAGTTCCACTTCTTGCAGTTTGCTCAAAGCTTCGAAAAGTTCAGGACTGAATTTGAGCAGAGCCTTCTTTTGTTTCTCCTCTTCTGTTTCCACGCGGTTTTCACCTTTTCTCGGCTTTCTCTGCTCTGATGATGACTTTCTTAGCGTGAATCTTGGCGTCCTTGAGAATGATTTTGAAAGTTCCAGCAGTGATAGGTAGAGTGGGCAACTCGATGACTGGCGCGCCTTCTGTCACGGGTACTTCCTTCTCCTCGGCTGGAGCCTCTGCTGCTTCGGTGGGCAGAGCTTTCCAGCGTTCTACCACTGGATGCGCTTGTCCTTCAAGAAACTTCTTCAACTCATCGACATTCTTAGATTCCATTTCCGTCGCGATCTTGCCCTTCACCTCCTGCGGAATGAAATCTTTAATTCGCTCCATAATGGAGGTTGGCATCCAAACCACGCGGTTCCACCCACCGTCGGCTTGAAGGAATTTCGGCGAACGCATGTATTCGATTGACAAACCATGAAAACCATCAATCTGTCTTCCCCCAGCTGTGGAGTCAGCCACCGTGGAGAATGGTAAACCGTTTACTGTTAGCTCTTTGAACCCTCTGTGGACTATGCCGAAACCGTCAACTTCGGGAATGTAGAACGCAACCGCTTCGAAGCATCCGCATGACGTGTGGGGGTAACCAAATGCTGTGTAAAGCCATACGCGGCTGAATTCGCCTAATGATTTTTTCTTCACCAGTTCGTTGACGCCTGAGTATTCGCCTTTAACCGGGTCAACGAGCTGGCCTTTGTCAATTGCGTATTGCATGCCTTTCGGGTCAATTCGAGCGGAAGCTCTGGCGTCGAACCAGCTAATTGATCCACAGTTGGAATAACGCTGCGGCGTGATAACGCACACATGAGTGGGCGCAAAAGATTGGCAGAGACTGCAACCGTAGAAATAGTCCACTTCCTCGTCTTTCAAGCCTCGAGCCTTAGAGTCTCTCGCGTCGTAGATTTTCAGCGCTTCGGAATACATATCTCTGACTTTAGCGGGGTCTGTTATGAAGGTAATTTGGATTTTTTCGATTATGGACAGCTCGCTTTTGAACAACCGCTCCATTACTTTTCCCATGTATGCAAACGAGTTGAACCCCTTCGCAAACGATTTCTTGCTGAGCCTGAGCCAAATGTCGTAGCGCTGGTTAAGGTGCATCAATCCTTCGATGTAGTTGCAGTAGGCGTGGATTCTGCGTTCAACGACTCCTTCTAATCCCTCTTCAAGTTCTTTCCCTGCGACCTCGACCAATATGCCTAGTGGATAGGAGCCGCCTCCAGCCATGTCTTTAATATCTGGTCCGATGACGTTGATTTTTCCGTCTTCAACTTGATCTAAGGATTTAACTCGGGCAAGTTCGAATTTGGTGTCGATGCGTTCGCCGCCTAACTCCACCTGTGTGTCTTTGAAGCGGATTCGTTCTCCTTCGTAGACGACTCCCACATCGACCGGTATGTCTTGAAACATCGACATCTTATTTCGCCTCCAACTGCATAGCTATTGTTTGAAGATAAGTGTTCCAGTCTTTCAGTGACACGTTGCCAAACGACCACGAAGCCTGCGGATGATAGAATCGATCCAGCGAGATGGTTTTCAAATCTGGTGCGAAATGCTTGAGTCCAGACAACAACAACCACTCCAAATAGTAAGGAATACCCGTGAAGACCGCGAGGTCATATGATCCCTGTCCATCTAGTCCTTTCCAAGAGGGATCTGCAAGCCTATTCGTTATGTCCACTGCAGGCATGAACGCAGCGGGCTGAAGGCCTCTATTAACAAACTGACCTACTGTATGCGCGGTCGCCACCATGGGTATGTTTGCGGCTTTAGCGATACGAATCACAAAGTCAATTGTTGGGTCTCCTTCAGTTACCTCAACAGTTCTGTGACCAGCAACAAGGATGGGGCGTTTAGCCCTTTTCACCATTGCTACAAAAACTTCTGGTTTGGGAATCACATTAGCCTTAGAAGGTCCAGCGACTTCGGCTCTCTGCCATGCCTCAGCTGTTGCCGTCTACGCTTCCTCCTTTTTCTTTCGAATCATCCGCGGAAGTAAGGTTGGGTCTGGGATTCTGCCTTCAACCCATTTTTTCTCATCTAGTATTCGGATGATTTCGTCCTTCATGGTTATTGGGATGTCTGCTAACGTGCGGACGTGTAAGTGGATGTCGTCCGGCATTATGCCGTACAGACGCTTGTGCAGGTCAGTGTAGTTTGTCAGTTTTATTGCTCGCCCCTTAGTTGTGTCGTTTGGTCGTATGCACAGTTTAGCTATCCAAACCATGGCTTCTTCTTTGGTTTCGGCTGCAAGGAACAGGTGTTCGGGAGCTGGTCCTACGTACACTCTGTCGCCTGAGCGAGCATCGTAGGCGTACCAATCTTCTTCGTTCTCTTTTCTGCCTAGCATCATGCGCTTGTATTTCGCGCCGTGAGGTCCAACTATTACCGGTACTCCTAAGCGCCAGCAGCCGCTGCCAATTGAGAAGGCTTTTTGGGCGTAGGCGCCCCATGCAACTCCAACTGCGCCAACTCTGTTGAGAATATAGTCTGCTATTTCCTCGTAGTTGGCTCGTAGGTTGCGTTTGGCGAAAATGCTAGCTATCTTGATTGCTGCGCCTGCGATGTGAGAATTGGCAACGCATGAGCCTACGTTTATTATGCCACCTGCCTCGAATGCTTTTGAGAAGGCTTCGTAAACGGTCTGTCCTTCTTCGTTCTTGTGCATTGCTGAGGACATGGCTGCGCATCCTGATGTGACAACTATGTAACGGCGATTGGCGAATTCTGCAACCATTTCGGCAACATCTATTCTGCCTTTTGGATAATTAGCGCAGCCAACAAATGCTACGACTCCGGGGATTTCCCCAAGCACTATTGGACTGCCTACATTCCGTATTTCCGTGTCTTGAATAGCACCTCGTCCAGCCTGGATCTTGTACTTCTCCTGCTTGATCTCGGTTTCAGCCGCTTTGATAATGAACGTGTGAGGTGGTATGGCCACGGGGCACACATATTCGCAGCGACCACACCCGATGCAGTCGTCATAAAGAAGAGCAAGCTTGTTCAGGTTGCCTTCGCCAGCCACTTTCATAGCTTCCGGAATGATCAAATCCTGCGGGCACGCACGTCTGCACTCGTTGCACTGCGTGCATTTCTTGGCTCTTTCGATAACGTCGGCAACATCTGGAATGCTCTTGAACTTCTTTCGTTTGGGAGCCATTTGCTGGGCTGTTTTTACAGCTACTTCTCCTGCTTTCATGGGGTCGGTGATGAGGACGCCTGGAGCTTTTCCGCTTACGAGATCTGACACTATTTGGTCCGGTGGGTCTTTTGTGCGGTTTGGCAGGTTCAGCGAGTTTTTGTCCAGTGTCGCGATCACTGGTGCGTTAATTTTCTGAGCTTCGATGAATGTGTCTGCGCGGATGCATTGTTCATCTACCATTATGACGTCGGCCATGCCGCTTCGAATGAACCGGAGTTGCCACGAGATTGGTCCTATTATCTTTGCCCTAGGTTCGTATCGGGCTAGGTCGTGGGCGGTGCAGCAGAGTCCGCATACCTCTACTTCTCCCAGCAAGTTGTTGGCTCGGAGGTAGTCTACAACTTCGACGGCTGTAGAAACGTTATGCCCAATGTTCAGGACCACAGGCTTTTCTGTTTCGACTACACCGCCTCCGATTTCTACGAGAGGTGCTTCAGCGTCTGCTTTGGGAAAGCCGAAGGCTGCTATTTGGGCGATGTCGCCCACTTCCAGTCCCACGTGGTCTATCATTCCTGCGTGAAGCACTTTGGATTCGAAATCGATGCTGCTGCCTTCCTGTCCAGTGTGAAGTGATGCGAACAGGTGTGTGAGTTGGTTCTCGTTGTAGCTTAGTACTTCTTCGAAGTCGCTGAGGTTTTGGGGTCTGATGCCTGTGACAAGTCGGGTTATTGGGGCTTCGACTTTTATGTCTAGTCCGCCGATGTCGAGTGGGTGTCTGGGGCCGTATTTTTCGATGACATGTTCGAGCATGTGGCGGGCGTGGGCGGTGTGGCATGCGGCTCCTATGCAGGCGGTTAGCAAGGCTAGTCGGGCTTGTTGTGTTTTGATGTCTATTCCGCAGGCGCCTCTTTTGCCAGCGGTTAAGTCGCATTTGCCCATGGTGCACAGGTCGCATACGTCGCTTTGGGGCATATAGAAGGGTTTGTAACGCTGCAGCAGCTTATGGTCCCAGTCTCTAAGCGCTAGCACATCTGGGAAGGGCGTTGGACCCATTGGTTCAGTCCATGTTTCGGTTATTAGGCGTCCAAAAGATAACTGAAGGTCTTTTACAGTGGCGGAGGGAGTTTTAAGCTCCTTTACTCTCAGTTCAACGTTCTTTCTAGACAATGTTACGGCACGCTTTTACGTGTTGAATTTAGTCAATAATCCGTGAGACGCTTATAATCTTTCTGCAATGTTGACTTTCACCGTGCTTTCGACCTGTTTCCTTGTCGTCGCTACTGCTTCTGCGCTGACTTGCAGGGGTACGCGCGTATTGATCGAGCGGGTTGGCGCAAGGTTAATAGGAATTGGCTTTGCTATGCGGTTGTAATAATCTGGGTGAATCAGCGTGCCACGAAAAGAAGTTCGCGTTGCCATCGCCGGTGTCGGCAACTGTGCGTCAGCACTAGTCCAAGGCGTGGAGTACTACAAAAACGCAAAAGAGAAGATAAGTGTTCCTGGTTTGATGCATGTTAAGTTTGGTGACTATCATATTCGTGACGTGAAGTTTGTGGCTGCTTTTGACGTGAACAGGAACAAGATCGGGAAGGATTTGGCAGAAGCCATTTGGGCTAAGCCAAACTGCTGCGCAAAATTCGCAGACGTGCCCAAGACTGATGTTAAAGTCTTGCCTGGTCCAATTCTCGACGGAGTTGCACCTCACATGAAAGAACCCTTTTACACCTACGACGAGAAAGCAATGAAACCCGCGGATGTTGCAGAAGCCTTGCGCGAAGCTAAGGCGGATGTACTTGTGAACTTTATTCCGGTAGGCAGTAACAAGGCAACGAGGGCTTATGTTGACGCTTGCTTGAAAGCAAAATGCGCCTTAGCCAACTGCATTCCCGAGTTCATCGCTTCAGATCCGAAGTGGGCTATGCGTTTCGAAAAGGCGCGGTTGCCAGTGGCAGGCGACGACATCAAAAGTCAGCTAGGCGCTACTATACTTCACCGCAACCTCGTCAAACTATGCCTAGACAGAGGCATCGAAATCGACGAAACTTACCAACTTAACTTAGGCGGCAACACCGACTTCCTTAACATGACGGTTGAAGAGCGCTTACACACAAAGCGCATCAGCAAAACCGAAGCTGTAACCAGCCTTGTTCCATACAAACTGCCAACCCGCATTGGACCATCCGATTACGTGCCGTTTCTAGGCGACAAAAAAATCTGCCACATCTTCCTTAAAGGCAGAAAATTCGGCAACCAACCCGTAACTTTAACAGCTAAGCTTGAGGTGGAAGACTCGCCTAACAGCGCAGGCGTGGTCATTGACGTGGTTAGAGCCGTCAAGATAGCCTTGGACAGAGGCATAAGTGGCGCTTTAACAAGCATTTCAGCCTACGCCTTCAAACACCCACCGCGGCAAGTGCCAGATGACCAAGCCAAACAGTGGGTTGAGGACTACATACAAGGAAAGCATGGGAAATAGGATCTAACGTCTCAGAGCTGTCTCTGATTCGCTACATCTTTTCTCGCTGCGCAGAAGAATTCATGACGGTAACGCTTTAGCCGGTATGCCTAACCGCTTCTCAATTTCACGTGCCAAACCTACAGCGTCGCCCACGCGATAGTTATCAGTTATGACAAGTTTGGGCCTGCTTTCGCTAACGTACTGCAAAAGCTCCTTAAAATCAGCATGGTCGCTCAATGCCACAATGTGCTCGTTGGGTCCAACCTGTCTACGCGGTCCACTGAACTCCCAACCGCTGACACAGATCCGGAAAGCATTAGCGCCCACATACCGCTTGGAGTTCATGTGGTAGAAGGCGACATGCGGTTCATTTCTCATGGCAATCTCCTTGGCTTCCTCTTCGTCTGCTGACAGAACTTTGCCCAGATGCATGCCGTAGCGTTCACAAACCTTGGCTATGTGAAAAACCTTCTCAGGAAGTATAAACGGCGCTTCGATGTCGTTTTCGTGGAGTATTTGCATGACCTCCTGCAGTTTTCCATGATAGCCAAAAATGTAGAGCGGACCTGTTCTCAACGCTGATTCCACAAGCGAGATAAGGGTGGGTTCAACAATTTTCTTGAAGGGGCGTACCTGAAAAGCGTTGCCATACGTGGCCTCAAGAACCAGTATGTCTGTTTTTAAGATGGGCGTGTGTGACATTCGAAAATCGCCGGAGTAAACTATTCTGGCTCCGTCGTGGTCTTCGACCAGAACTTGTGCAGCACCCAAGATGTGGTCGGCAGGATGCAGGGTTACCCTTTCGCCATCATACTTTAGGGTTTCACCATAGTTTAAAGCATAAATATTTCCTCTAGCCAGAGAGGTCCGTCCACGCAGAACGGTTAACAGATCCCTTGTTGCTGGCGTCATAACCACAGCTTTACATTTTCTCAGGCTCTGCTGCAGTCCACCAAGATGGTCGTAATGTGCATGTGTGACAGCTCGTATTGGGCGGTTTGGATCGTGTGAGTCGCATGCAACCTGTTTGCCTAGTAGAACTGCGCCATTCTTGGTTACAGAAGCCTTTTGAGTCATCGCTGAGCCGCGCCGCTTGCTGTTTCATGTGCAATGAAGATAAGGTTTGACGACATGTTGGTGGCAAATCTGGTTCTGGATGAAGGAACACTTTTCTATACATGTTCTTGGTAATTTTTAAATACCTATGTTTGAGTATATCTTTAGTGAGGGCTAAGACGGCGGTTTCACCATGTTAAGGTTTAAATATGCCTTAACTAATGATGGGGAGAGGAGAGTCACAAAGAACGAGTTTTACTTACAGCAGACTCCAAAGTACCGAGGCTACACCGAGAGAATCTTCAGAGCCTTGTATGTTTCAGAGCCCCTCACTATAGCGGAGATTAGTCAATCCACGGGAATCGACAGGCGTTCAGTCAACGGCGTCATAACCTTCAACTTGATGGCTGGCTACATCAAACGCGAATATCTGTGACCTGCCACGGCTGACATCACCTTCGCTCCTTCAATTTGCCTATTTGTTTTTCTGGCGGGTTTTTGGTTTATGGGCTGTCTTTGAGTGTTAGTTCGCGACTAGGTTTCTCTCCATCTGGCTTTCAGGGAAGTCAGTACAATGAAAACGATCGTTGTCGAAAGTAGAATTAACCATCGAATAATGATCATTGTCGGCGGCATCTCGGACAAACCAAGATAGACCCTGATCAACCCAGCTGCGTTCGACGTTGGAAACACCGCTGATATCCAGCTAAAACTGCCTAACATTGTTTCTGGATAGTAAACTGGCGGCACGAAAATCAATCCGATTCCCAGAATGTTGGATATTTGGTTGAGCAGCCAAGGACTCGCTTTAATGAGGTATGTGGATATGAGGAAGCTGGCCGCGCTAGTGGAAGCCCAGCAGACGAGAAGCGCTGCAACGGTCCACAATGCTGAGGTGGGCGTGAAGATACCCCACAACGTGGCCACTGCTCCGAAGAAAGCCAGAGCTGGAATTGAAAGAATTAGCGGAGCCAACGCTATGCCCATAGCGTAGGAAAGCGAACTGACAGGCATCGCCACCATCATTTCTCTAAGTTTGATGTATTTATCCCACGATATTTCGCCAATGGCTGACGCCACTCCTATGAACCCTATCGTAGAAACCATTGCGCCGACCAAGCCGTGGACGATCATTCCTTCGCCAGCGTAAATGAGCATGAAGAACAATGGGATGGCGCTGATGAAGGCAACCGTTACCATCATCAGCGGGTTTCTCCTCAGATCAGGGAAGGATTTCATCCATGCGATTATCAACGAATCTTTAATGAACTTGTTCATTGTTCACTCCTCCCACAAGCTTGACGAAAACATCTTCAAGCGTGACCGGCGACGCTTCAGCTCGTAAACCCTTCTTGAGTGTAAGCTTCAAGAGTTCCAATGCGTCGTCTTGATCCTTCACATATACGATGTTTCTGTCGCCCAGCTTGGCCACTTCTCCATAGGAGTCGAGTCTGTCAAATTTACCCTCAACTATGACTCGGTATTTTTCCTTGGCTAACCCTTTAATCTCGCGTGGGCTGCCCTCTGATATTACCACTCCTTTGTTGATTATCACAAGCCTGTCCGACACCATTTCGGCTTCTTCCATCATGTGCGTCGTTAAGATTATGGTTTTGCCCTCTTTGACCATGTCTCGTAATGCTGACCAGACGCCTCTTCGAGCAACGGCGTCTAGGCCGCTTGTAGGTTCATCGAGCATGAGCACATCCGCCTCTGAAGCTAGACAAGCAGCGATCAAAGCTCGACGTCTTTCGCCTCCTGACAAAGTCGCACACGTTCGTTTCTTAAGTTGTTGAATATCCACTGCTTTCAATGCTCTATCTGCTGCCTTCTTAGCTTCTGATCCTGCCATGCCTCTCAGCTTGGCAAAATTGTAGGCATAGTCCCAAGGAGTGTAGCTGCTATAGGCTGCTACATCCTGTGGTACAACAGCAATGTGTTTGCGCACTTCCTTTGGCTCAACTAGGACGTTGTATCCGAGAACGAAGGCGTCTCCTTTCGTGGGCATGAGTTGCGTGGCAATAATCCGAAGGAACGTGGTTTTTCCAGCGCCATTTGGGCCTAGCAGGGTGAAGAGTTCGCCTTTGCCGATTGATATGTTGACTCCTTTCAAGGCGTCGACGGTTTCTTTGCCAGAATAAATTTTTACGATTCCTTCAGTCTTTACTGCTTCGGTCATTTTGCTTCCTCGCTTTTCGTAATTCCTTATCGATGATGCTTTTAATGGACGACGCATAAGTCGAGAACACACTTTGTAATCTCAACTTGTAACTGAGATAGACATGCGTGTCAATGGCGTTCATATTCGTTTTCACCTTCATGCAAACATTAGCTGGACACTGAAGTTAAGAAATCTGATAAAAAGTGACCATGAAGCTGGCATTTATACGGCTTCCTAATATTCCTTGAACGTTTTCTTGATTTCGTCGATTTTTCGGTCTATCTCCATCATCCTTGATGTAATCTCTGCAAGAGAGCCTAAACGTGCGCGTACACTCGGTCGTTAGAGTATTTGCCTGTTGACATTTCGCTTTCTATTTCACGCAGCAAGAGAATGCGTTGGAACGTGGCAGGATGAGTGTGAAACAGCCTATTCACGGTTAACCATCGAGATCTCGCTTCCTTTTCCATAGCCAGTTCAAGTTCCCGCTGGTCAAGGACACCGTCTCTATCTAGGTCATATTCATCCTTCTTGCTGATTACACTTTGAATTTCAAGCTTTGCAAGTGCAGGATCTCCGATGTAGAGGGTTCTAGCTCCATCTCTTTCTGGATGAGGCGCCAACGATAATCCATAAGTTATTTTCGCTAATGCACTCCCAAGACTTCGAGGAGAACCAGTTACGTAAGCCGAATACGCGTCTGCGTAATGTTCACGAAGTCGACTGAGCCGCATGACGCACAAAAGGGCAATTATGTACACAATGTAGGAAAGAGCGCTTACAACGAACAAAGCCGCAGCAAATCCACCGCCTTCTTTCTTGCGCGTTGTTCTTCCAGTCGCCCAAGCTGCCTCGAAAGATATTCTGAATATCAGGTAAGCTAAGAGTGGTAGAGAAGACAACGCAGTCATAATCAAGAAATCTCTGTGCTTGATGTGGCCGAGTTCATGACCGATGACGCCTCTGACCTCCTCTTTATTCAGCTGAGTGAGCAAGCCCTCATGCAATGCTAGAGTTGCGTCTCCGCTCGTTCTCCCGAAGACAAACGCGTTCGGTGTCGAACTGGGAACGATGGCCAGACGTGGAGATGAAACACCGCTTTTCCGAGCCAACTCGCTCACCGTGGACTCTAGCCACGGGTTTTCACCCGATCGCAGATAACGAAGTCTTGTTGATGCTCTCACAATTGCTGGTCCGATCAAGTATTGAATCAGTATGAAAATGCCTGCTAGAAGGAAAGCCCAGACTAGACTGAGTTGAACAATGAACATTATTGCAGCTAAAAACGCGGCAAATACGATGCCCAGCAAGAGGTTGGGAAGGATCATTGCCAGTTTTAGCTGAGCTAGGGACGCCAAATTCATCCACTTTAGATGTTCTCTTGAGAAAAATAAACGGAGAGTTAAGTCTTACTGTGGGTTACAGCGGAGGCAATAGCGCCATTATGACTGCCGAGCCAAAAGGTATAGAAATATTGTCGTCAATGCGCTCAAATTTCTCAATGATGCTGGCGAAGGCTGCGCCGATGAAGGCTACATAGCCTACGCGACCGTTCATGAAGTAGGCTAGAACCATGCACACAACGAACATGGCAATGTTCCCCCATATTCCTTTGTTTCTTGTGCCATAGACGATTTTGCGCACAATGCCTGTCAGTCCATCGCCCCAAGCGAGAAAGAGTGCAGCCAGTACACCTATCCAGGCGTTGTAGTTCCAGAACACAACTAGCAGAATAGTGCATGCTACAGTGAAGTAAACATCGGCGTAATTCCTCTTGATCTGGAACCAACCGAAAGGTTTCCTAAAATGCCCAAAAACTGTGAATGCAACCATCAAAGAACCCAACAGGGCTGGAACAAGCCAATCGCTGAAGACTAAACGTGCCAGCAAAACGCTAACTCCGGCTGAGAGAATGTGGATGCTTTTGCGCGCCATGTAAGTGCCGTATTTTTCTCCAATTTTACGTGAGACAAACAATATTATGAAGACATTGTAGGCGACTAGGAAGATGCCGTTGATTATGTCGCTAAGAATCAAGTTTGCGTCTCCCGCCTCTCCAAGCCACTCCGAACAAGACCCCCGCCACAAAGCCGCCTATATGCGCCCAGTATGCCACTCCGCCGCCTACACCTGACAAAGTGCCATATAGGAATTGATAGGCAAACCATAAACCAAGGAAAATAACAGCGGGGATAGCCACAATGGTAATCCAGAAAAAGAAAACGAGAGACAGAATTTTCGCCCGAGGATAAAGGACAAGGTAAGCTCCCAACACTCCCGAAATCGCCCCAGATGCGCCGATAGTTGGAAAACTCTGACCAATAGTGTTGAAGACTGCTAGAATATGGGCAAAGGTAGCAGCAATACCAGATACAAAGTAAAACACGAAGTAACGTGCATGCCCAAACGTGTCTTCCACATTATCGCCAAAGATATACAGGAACAGCATGTTGCCACCTAAATGGATCAGGTCAGCATGCAAGAACATGGAAGTAAAGATAGTGTAGAGACGAGTTCCATGCAGAACTTCGTTAGGGATTAACCCGAAACTTCTGCTGACGATCGTGATCGAGGGCGAGTCTAGGCTTCCAAGCAGGGTATTAAGCCAAAACGGATATCTAAAATCTGGAAGGAACGTGATGAAGAAAACTATTACGTTGGCGATTATGAGCATCCGCGTAATGTGCGGAGTCGTCAAAGACCTATTTTCGTCTCGGAGCGGAATCACTCAAGTCACCGATAGATAAATGCGCTGATTTGCTCTCTCCATCCCTGGTTTTCACACCATATTGCGAACCATAGATATTTAACCTTAATCACAAAAGCTTCTTGACCACGTCCCAGAAAGACTCAAGTCTTACTTTGGGTTCAATCTAAGTGTGATTTGGTGACAAACTCATGAGCATAATCCAAGAAATCCGCTGCTCTACCTGTGGCGCACCTATCAAGTTCAATCCAGGGGAAATAGTTGCCACATGCCGCTACTGTGGCTTCACCCAAGTGATTGAAACTGGGCAAGCGTTTGTTTTCGAGCATTCCCTGATCCTGAACGAATACAAACCTGAGCAAGCCGATGAACTGGCGCGCAACTGGATGAAAGGCGGCTTCCTTAAACCAGGCGACATGGCAAAAGCGTCCAGAATTCAGGAGAAAAACCTAGTTTATCTCCCATTCTGGCTTATTCCAATTACAGCCACGACTAACTACAAAGGAGTGTTTGAGAGACTCACACCTCCCGTGATCAAAGAGGGAAAAATCGAAAAGAAATACAACTGGCTGGTTATTGCCCGCAAGGCCACTGATTTTCCCGCTCGAGAATACGATGTCCCCCTAGAAGGCAAAATTCCATACGACTTCAAAAAGATCGAAAACGGCGCCAAAGTGCTCAACAGCGAGATTGAGCAAAATGACGCTGCGAAGACAGCGCAGCAGCAGATCGAGGAGGCACATCGATTCCTGATTCAGCAAGACGTAGACAAGATAATTGAAATGAAAACCGACTTCGAGGTTGAAAAGCCAGTTTACCTTCACGCGCCTTTATGGTCCATAGTCTACGAGTACAAGGGCGAACGATACCACATCTGGCTAGACGGCGCAACAGGCACAGTTATCAAAGGCGACATACCCGCAGCCAAGTTTGGACTGATTTAAAAACTCTTAAAAGCATCATCTAAACTCATAAAACAAAGAAGGAGACAAACAATTTGAGCGAGAAAAAAGGAATGTACGAGAAGACAAAGAAGGAAATGCGCTTATCCGAGCGAATTATTGCTGCACTCCCAGGGTTCAGAGGCTACAAAGAAAAGGAGCTTAGGCGCGAAAGCGACAAACTCGTTCGCAATCACATTTATCAAAGATTAACCACTGCCCGAAAGGATCTGAAAGAAGTCTTCCAGAAGCTGTCGGACAGCAAGATGCACGAAGTTCTAACTGACATGGACCGTTTCATAATGCGATTCGACCGAGTCGCACAGAAGATCAATCATGCTTCTTACGGTTACGCAGGGTTCTTCAACATCGTTAAAGTTGAGGAAGGCAAACTGGACAAGATGATTGAGTTTGACAACGGCTTACTCGACAAGGCAGAGAAAATCGTTGCGGAAGCAGACACCTTCAAGAAAGAAGTGACAAAACAGAAACTTGAGAAAACACGAGGGTACTTGGACAACCTGGAAGGCATGTTGGAAGAACTGGAAGAAACGTTTGATGGAAGAGACGGAATTGTCAAAGGAGTGAAGTAAAGATGCCACAAGTCTTGGAATGGAAGAACCCGGGACCGGAAGAAATAGTGTTCAAGCACCCAGAAGACGAAATCACATGGGGCGCCCAGTTAATCGTCAAAGAGTTTGAAGCTGCCGTTTTCTTCAGAGACGGAAAAGCCTACGATGTGTTTGGACCAGGCAGACACACATTGACAACATTGAACTTGACACTCTTAACAGGTCTACTGTCCCGCCTCGCAGGTTATGGAGAGAAGCCCTTCAAAGCAAGCGTCATATTCATCTCAACAAGAGTCTTCGCTGGTAAATTTGGAGCAAGAGCCCAAACCACAGAATTAGCGCCACTGCAAGTGCATGGAACTTTCTGGTTCAAGGTTGAAAGCCCACAACTGTTCGTCACTGAAGTCGTTGGCGGACAAAGCGCCTACTCAACCGAAGACGTGAACAACTACCTCCGAGGCTACTTAAACGAGAGAATCATCGACGAGCTTTCTCGCTACGACTTGCTCACGGTGTTCACAAAACTAGATGAAACAAGTATATCGACAAAAAACGCCATTCTAGACGCTTTCAAGCGAATCGGACTTGACGTAACCGACTTGCGCTTCGAAGGAGTAGACACAACCCCAGAATACCGAGACCGCTTGTTCTGGTTAAAGCAGACTCGCGCCCCTGAAGAAGTCTTGCGCATGGAAACCGTTAAAGAAGCCGCCAAAGAGCTGGGCAAATCATCTGGCGCCGGATTAGGAACGGGTATGGTTCTGATTCCCCAAATAATGACACCGGCAGGTCCAGCGCCCACACCTGCCGCAGCGCTAGTCATATGCCCAAACTGTAGCGCAAGAATACCAGCAATATCAAAATTCTGCCCAGACTGTGGAACAACCCTTTCAGCGCCAACAGGCACAACCAAATGCCCGAATTGCGGACACCCAGTGCTGAACACTGCAAAGTTCTGCCCAGAATGCGGCAACAAGATGAAAAGTTAACGGTGATTGAGTCATGGCTAAAGAATTTGGATTACTGTCGTTAGGCGCGTTTCTGGTGATCGCAGCCGCAATGATGATTATCTATGCAGCTCAACTAATACAATTCATCGAAGTCTTCGCCTTAATCATCGCCTCATACGGCGTTTGGACCATGATCCTGGCGGGAATCAGAGTTAAGAACCCAGAGAAGTACGGTCGCGGAGCCTACAGCACCTTGGTTATGGGCGTGGTTCTCACGGCGCTAGGCGGCGCCTGGGAGCTAAACATCAGAGGAACAGACATACTAATTACCATAGCCCTAATCCTCGTAGTAATAGGAATCCTCGCCGTAGCCACAGCCCTGCCTTCCTTCAGACAGAAGCCAGAACCCGAACACGAGCAAGGGCAAGAATAGACGAATAACCAAGGCTTTCTCTTAGACGGATCTCCTCTTAGTTAACAGAAAAGCTAGGATAGCACCTAGTATTCCAACCGAGACATCTATTGTGCCGTCAATGTTGTGCAAGGTGATTGGAAAAGCGAAAAACGAATCTGGGCGAATGCGAAAGTAACGACTGAAAGTCAATTCAGCCCATTCCCAGAACAAGCCTCCAATCAATAGAAACCCAACAAGTCTCAAAAGCAAGTCCGCTCTGTAGAAACCAAAGCTTGCCCAGCCGCGTCTTTGTATTCTTGCGGCGAGTCGTGATTGCAAGTTCACTGCCCTAGCCGCTTTGCCCGAGTATTCTGACAGAACGAAACCAAACCAGAAGTGGGCTACAATGTCAAATTCGGGTAGAGCATCATAGAGTAGCACTATACCTAAGGCATGCATGGCCAAGAGAAGCAGCCCGTAAGATACTAATCTCGCGTCGCCGACTATTGATTTAATAACGGTTTTCGCTTCTCCAAACAGCCTGTCCATGGTCAACAAGCCTTCCTTCTTTGATCACCCTGCTCATCAAGCGTACTAAACTCACATCTAAGAAAATAAGCAGTTAGGTACATCTAAAACCACTAGGTGTACCTTAATGAAAAACCATTTAACCCTCGCTAGTTTTAGTTGATAAATCACGCATGGAAAAGCACAGGAGTCCAATTTCTGGTGCCGCAGTCAGGTTTCAGCTGGGAATTCGAAATTCCCACATGGGAACAGATTTACGAAATGCTTCTGGAACTAGCCAAACGAATTCGAAAAACCGGCTATGCCCCAGACACTGTGGTAGGTGTTTCACGCGGAGGCTGGCCCGTAGCGCGAGTCATGTCAGACCTGCTTGAGAACCCAGAAGTAGCTAACGTCAAAGCAGAGTTCTATCTTGGCGTGGCCGAAACCAAAAGAGAACCCGTAATCACGCAGCCTGTGTCCGCGTCCGTGAAGAATAGGAAAGTCTTGGTTGTTGACGACGTGGCGGATACAGGGAAGAGCCTAGCACTTGTCAAGGACCACCTCAAAGAACAAGGCGCTACGGACATCAAAATCGCGACTATCTATTACAAGCCTTGGAGCACCTTGAAGCCCGACTGGTTTGAACGCCAGACCGAACGCTGGATAGTCTTCCCATGGGAACGAAAGGAAACCGTAAAGCGCATTCTAGACAAATGCAGAAAAGAAGGCGTACCAATCGAGCAGGCTAAGGAAGCATTGGAACGCCACGGATTAGACCGCAAACTGATCGAAAGATTCATCCAAGAAATCACCGAGGGAAAACCAGCTTGAACATTAGGCTGGCAGATTTCAACAAGCACGTGGCAATCGCAGGTTTCAGAGAAGTCAAACTCGAAGATGTAAACCGGTTTTTCCAAGCTGTAAAAGACAAGACTGAAAATGCGTGTGTGCAGTTTTTTGACGCTTCGTTAATCGCTGGGTGGGAACACTTGCATTTCGCCGTCTTGAACACCTTAAATGCCTTCAAGTCGAAAGCCAACATTTCAAGCAGCACAGCTATGGAGACATTGCTCTACGCTTCAGCTCAACGTCAGATCAAAGAGGCTGTTAGGCTGATCGGAATAAAGCCCAGCACTCGGCATGTTGCAGTTCTCATTATAGCGAAAACGCCGGGACAAGCAGAGTCTGTTCTAAGAGTTGTTTCTCAACTTCTCGGCGGCAGACCAGACGATTCGGTTGTCGAGTTGACAGATGCCAAAACTGACGGTGTAAGGAAGCTATTCGATCTGTCAAACGCTGAGCTGGAATCGAAGCTGCAGCGCGAAGGCTTTGAGAAGCAGGCCTTGGTGGACATGGTCATTGAGCACATGGCTTTGCTGGTAACTCGGCGCTGACGACTTGTGAAAGTTCATGTTCTTTCTTTTGCAGTCGAAAAGATATCCTCAGGCTTCACTATTGATACGCCTGTGAAGCCGCCTACAACCTCAATCAAAATTATCTTGTTGGGCTTGGCGAGATTCACCTTCCTCTTGATGTTGGCTGCCGCTGCTTCAATCAGATCTCGCGTCTGAATCGACGTGAACCGCTTTTCAACTGTCACTCTGAAGGTTTCTTTTAGGCTTATTCTGTCAGCCAATTCTGTAACAGCCTGCTTTATTTTGGCTAGGTTTGTGTGCACCACTTTTTCAACTGGGATCGCTCGAAGAATGTAGCGCAGGTCAGATGGCCTTTCTTTAAGGACTGTTCTGAGTTTCTCAATGACTGTAAAGGGATTTAGGACGGTCTTGGCAGCGATTAGACCCGTGATGCCGGTTTTGTCAACTTTAACTTCGCGGTCGCCCATCTCGCCGATTAGATACCAGATCTCTGAGCAGGCGTCTTCCTCCATGCCCCTGGCCGTAGTTACAAGTAAGTTGAAGTCTTTCAACAGCATATCTCGCCACCCTGATGCATGATCAATGATTATTCAATAGTTGAACGCAAACAAAAGGTTTCAGCTTCAACACGGCTGACTTGCTCAAAAAAAACTATTAAGCAGTAGGAATATATGATTCGCAAAATCAAGATATCCCCCGGTGAAATGATAATTGATTGACTGGACTCAACGAGAATTGCTCATTCTAGCTTTTGACCACCGAACCTCAATCATTGAAAAAATGTTTGGAATCAAAGGCCGACAACCCAATCGAGAAGAAAAAGGAGAGATTGCTGAATACAAGAAGATGATTTTTCAAGGCTTTAAGGCAGCGTTGAAGAAAGGCGTGCCAAGGGAAATTGCCGGCTTGCTTGTTGATGAGGAATTTGGCGCAGAAATTCTTAGAGAGGCTAGGAAGAGCGGCTTGACCTTTGCCATGCCTGTTGAGAAATCTGGGCAAGACGAGTTTGACTTTGAATACGGTGAGAAGTATCCCATGCACATTGAAGAGCTTGATCCGATTTTGGTCAAAGTCTTGGTGCGATACAACCCTGAAGGCGACTTTATGATGAATAAACGGCAACTTGTAAGACTTAGAGGTCTGAGCAGTTATCTGCAGTCGATCAGAAAGCCCCTTCTCTTTGAGCTCATTGTGCCTGCTACCAAAGAACAGCTGTCTAAGCTTGGTGATGTCAAAGAGGCTTACGACCGTGAGCTTCGACCCAAATTAATGGTTGAAACGATTAAGCAAATACAGGACGCAGGAGTCGAACCCACGATTTGGAAGCTTGAGGGCGTTGAGAAAGTCGCGGATGCAAAAGCCGTTGTTGAAGCTGCGCAGAGAGATGGAAGAAAGGCTGGGGTAATAACGTTGGGGAGAGGCGAGAGCAAGGAGAAGGTTCAAGAATGGCTTAAAGTCGGTGCAAGCATTCCGGGAATTATCGGGTTTGCTGTTGGAAGGACGATTTTCTGGGAGCCTCTAGCTGAGTACAAAGCGGGAAAGCTTACCAAGTCGGGTGCGATTGAAGGAATAGCACAAAACTACACAGATTTTGCCAATCTATGGATGAATGAGAGGAAGCGCAGATAGCATGGCGTCGTTAAGGGCCATAGCGCCTTCTCTGACGAGGATAACTATAGCCGCCGCAGTTGGCGCTGCACTCCACATTGGAAAAGGCGACGCAGACATAGTGGACCAGACCGCAGTGGACTTTTCGCGAGCAGTGCTGAACCAGACAGAGGTGGACGGCGAAGTCATCAGTTGTGAAGGACCCAAAGATAATGCGCCAGCCTTCAGTAAGAGGGAGAAAGTGGGCACAGGTAGCGGTCCTAAGGTTGAGTTTGTGGTAGATCCAGTGGACGGCACAACCGCTACTTCAAAGGGTAGAAAAGATGCGATTTCAGCGTTGGCTTGTGCACCCGCTGGTTGCCTTCAAGTGTTGCCTGACGATGGCTACTACTTCAAGGTTGCAACTGACAAACAGTCGAAGAGTAAGATTTCGTTGGACATGACGATTGAAGAAATTGTACAAGTCGTGGCTTCTCGGAAACGACTGCGGCTTGAAAACTTCACTGTGATCATGCTTGAACGTGAAAGACACAAGGATATTTTGGCGCGGTTGCGTAAGATGGGGGTGCGGATTATTCTTATTCCCGACGGAGATGTTGCCGCCTCAGTTGTCACTTGCATTCCCAACTCTGGAATAGATCTTCTGTTGGGCGCTGGAGCTGGTCCTGAAGCCACTATCGCTGCGACGGCTGTTAAGTGTCTTAGAGGAACGATGCTGGTTAAGGTGTGGCGAGAAAAGAAGAACGATTCGAAACGGCTTGAAAGGCTGAAGGCTGAGGGTGTGGATGTTGACAAAACTTATTCTGAGGAAGAGTTAGCGAAGGGAAACCAATTGGTCTTTGCCGCTTCGGGTGTGACGAAAGGCGAGCTTCTCGATGGAGTGCGTTTTATTCCCGAAGGCGCAATTGTGAGTTCCATATGCACGCGGTTGCCCAGTGGAACATTTGAGAAGTCGGAGACGATGCTGCGGTTCAAAGGGCATCCCATATACAAGCACTTCATAACAACATAGAGCCGAAACGGTCTTCAACAGAGTGTATGGATGATAGTGTTGACGAGCGCTTAGCACCATCATCCAGTGTTTCATCTTCTGCTTGATGACTCTGCCTCTCGTCTCTTGCTCAAAAGATAATGTTATATTTTCGCCTGCGGTTAGCCTTTCACTCATAAAAATGGCGAAGGGACTAGCCCATTGACTCTGACCGACGACATTCTAAGGTTAAAGCGCGAGAAAAAAGCTGTCATATTAGCCCATAATTACCAGCGCCCAGAGATTCAGGACATCGCTGATTATGTTGGCGATAGCATAGAACTGTCTCGGAAAGCTATGGAGGAAGAAGATGCTGAGATAATCGTGTTTTCAGCGGTTGATTTCATGGCTGAAAACGCTGCCATACTCAACCCTGAGAAGAAGGTTCTCTTGCCCAGCGAAGGCGCACGGTGTCCAATGGCTCAGATGCTAACTGTGGACGAGCTTCGACGGTGGAAGAACAAGTATCCTAAACTGCCAGTTGTCCTCTACGTGAACACTTTAGCCGAGGTCAAAGCCGAAAGCGATATCTGCTGCACATCCGCAAACGCTGTCGAAGTTATCAAGGCAGTGGACTCTGACACTTTGCTTTTTGGACCAGATAGAAACCTCGCGTTGTACGTGGCAAAGCAGACGAACAAGAAGATAATCTCGGTTCCTGAACGCGGCTTCTGCCCCACCCATGTGTTATTTCAGGAAAGCGACATCGACTTCTGGAAGAAGAAGTACCCCGACGCCACAGTTATCGTCCATCCTGAGTGCACGCTTGAAGTTCAAACAGCATCTGACTATATTGGCAGCACTTCTCAAATGTGCCGTTACGCGCAGCAGCTGAACTCGAAGAGGTTCATAATTGGCACCGAAAGCGGCATAATTCACCGCCTGCAAAAAGAAAACCCGAACAAAGAGTTTATTCTAGCCTACGACGGCGCAATCTGTCCGAACATGAAACTCAACACATTGGAACGCTTGTACTTAGCGCTTAAAGAAGAAAGATATCGTGTGACTGTTCCAAAGCCCATTGCGGAAAAAGCTCGAAAAACCTTGGACACTATGTTTTCGTTAGTCTGAAGTTCTGATGACCGATGAGGAAGGAAGCAAGGCTTATCCATGTTAACAGTTGGGATGAATTCAAGAGGCTAGCCAAAACTAAGCGACCGAGTAACGTTTCCTATGCTATTCAAAGGTCTCCACTCTCGAAGCCTCCAGTTGGCTTGAGAATAATGTTCGCCACCAAAGAAGCACAATACGTCTTACTTGATTTTGCGCGTGGAACCACCCTATGGCGTACAAAGATCCCTGTAAGATTCAGTGAGTCGGGAGAAGCCTCCGTGAACGAAGAAGACATCCAAAGTTTCATCAAGAATGAACTTGGCAAACCTGACTTGGCTGTTTACTCGTTTGAGATCTTAGGCTATTGACTATTCTGTGTTGGGAAACTTCATTGAGGGTCTAGCGGTGAAAAAAAGCCTTATAGGAAACGACGCGCTTTTGCTCAATTTCGAGACGTGAACAATCAATGTGCGAGCTGAAAGTTCTCAACAAGAATGAAGTTGTCTTCGAAAACGCCGTCTACGCAAAAGCTGAAGGAACGAAGGTCACTGTTCGCGATGTATTAGGAGTTTCCAAAGTCTTCGACAACTGCGAAATAGCCGAGGTGGACATCAGCAAAGAACGATTGCTCCTCAAGCCAGCCGACAAATAAGCTGTTGAAGGCGACTGATAGAAGTGACATTGGAAAAGCGACTACATACCAAAAGGTGTTTGAGTCAGACTATCAGTTTCACTTTGCCCACTAAGATGGTGTTGTAGTACGGAAAGATCATTGAAAATCGCGGTTGCAGGAAAAGGCGGAGTGGGCAAAACGCTGATTGCAGGCGTCCTAGCCGAGTTCTTCGCAAGAAAAGGCTTCACAGTCCTCGCCATCGACGCTGACCCTACCCCAAACCTAGCATTAACACTTGGCCTATCAGTTGAGGAAGCAAGCAAGATTGTGCCTATCTCAGAGAACACACCTCTCATCGAATCCAAGACTCAATCAAGCATTCCAGGCGTCTATAATCTAGCTTTCTCAGTTGATGACATAGTCGAACAGTTCAGCGTGAAAACTCCCTACAACGTGAACCTACTGATCATGGGCACTGTTAAATCTGCAGGCGCTGGATGCATGTGCCCAGCCAATACTGTGATCCGGGCATTATTGCATCATCTTATTGTCAAGAGGAAAGAAGCGGTAGTCACAGATATGGAAGCAGGCTTAGAACATATGGGCAGAGGCACGGCAGAACACGTAGAAACCATGCTTACTGTGACAGATTCAAGCAGGAAATCGCTTGAAACTGCAAAGAAGCTATTCGACTTGGCTAAACAGGTCGGCATTAAAGAATGCTTCATCGTCGGTAATAAAGTCACAAATCAACCAGAAGGAGAACACATCGAAAACTTCGCCAGATCAAGCGGAATGCAGACGCTAGGTCTAGTTCCATTCGACGTAACAGTTCTCAAAGCCGACATGCAGGGTCAAACGCCCCTGAAATACGCTGACGAATCCATGGCGGTAGCAACGATCAGAGAGATTGGAACCAAACTGCTATAGATTAGGTTGAAGAGTCAGGCAGCATCTTCTTGTGAAACCCATCTCTCAAAGCCGATCGCACAATATCTCGAATACACTCGCCTCGGCTGGAGTAAACGCCTGCAGCAATCAGTTGATCGATTATTTGTACACATCTAATCGGAAGCCGGATGGTGAAAGCCACCGATCTCTCTTTGTATCTGTAACTCATTTCTCACCACTTTGAAACCAAAACGTGTCAAAACAGATATAAAAGTTACCGAAAAGAGCAACCTAGGTGAAGACTGAACGTGGAAAACTCTTCACAGATTTCCCAACTGCTGAGTGAGCTGAGGCAGTTTAAAGGATTAACAAGAAAATCAGCTCTCGGCGACCTCCTCCCAATTCTAGGTGAGAACGCATACGATGACGCAGGCGTGCTTAAAGTCGGAGACGCAAAGATTGTAGTCTCAGCAGACGGCATAGTTGAAGGGCTAGTCAAAGACGATCCATGGCTTGCCGGCTTCTATTCAGTAGTCGTCAACGTAAACGATGTTGTAGCCAAAGGCGCACATCCACTTGGCTACGCCTTTATTCTCTCATCAAATTCTCCAAACACAAGACGACAAATCGTCAAAGGAATAAAAGAAGGCTTAGACAAGTACAACGTGAAATTCCTGAAAGCACACACTCATCCAGACACTTCCTACGACGCAGTTGACGCGGCGGTCGTAGGCATCGCACGCCGTGTTCTATCCAGCACAACAGCCAAGCCCAACGACAGCATTGTAGTCGCAATTGACCTTGACGGAAACCAAGGACTCAAAAGCTGGGTAAGAACCTTCGATTCAGTGATGTTAAGAACCAAGGAACAGGTTTCAAAACGCCTAGAAGGCATAATTCAGCTGGTTGACAAGAAAATGGCTAACGCATGTCGCGACATAAGCGGTCCAGGCATCCTCGGAACCATTGCAATGCTCTGCGAATCGAGCCGGGTCGGCGCAACGGTAAACCTTGAGGAAATCCCCAAACCTGAAAGAATCGAACTAGCCGATTGGCTTATGACCTACCCCTCAACTGGATTTATCTTAACCACTGACAAGCCAGAATCGTGTGCTGCATTACTTTCAGATCATGGACTGACTACCAAGACTGTTGGCACGGTTCTTCAGGTCAAATCAATGAGTGCCTCATGCCATAATCAAACTGAACTGTTCATAGACTTTGAAAAGGAGTCAGTTTTCGGGATTGGTCCGCTGAACTCGCAGCAAGTCGAAACAGGGAAACTTGACGTCGAAGAGTTGTTTGAAGCCGATGTTGGACGCATCGAGTTATTGCTCACAAAAGTCTGGTCTACGGCGTTCGAGTATCCTGAGGAATGGAGAAGGAAAAGAACACTGATGAAAGAGCAAATTGAAGCAGAAATGCGAGACGGATATCATTATTTCGGGATTAGAGTTCACAATCAGCTCTGCGGAGTTTACAAGGCATTGATTACCAGAGACGGATTGTTCGGCGAACACCAATCGGTTGACCCAGACTTCAGAGGCTGCGGACTGGCAACAGCCATGTACAACCAGTTCATTGAGTTCGCTCAGAGAAACAACTGCAAAAAAGCCTATGTAAATACTTTGGTCAACCAAGCCTCAACCTTGAGGATTTTGCAGAGGATGGGCTTTCGCGAAAGAGGAGACAAATACGAACAAGCAAATGGCATGATTGTTCAAACGTTTGAAAAAGATGTGTGAGACTACACTTGAACGCAACCCGTCTGAAAATTGAATTGCTCTGTAAAGGCGCTCGAGTAGAAGAAGGAATTGACAGAGGGCGGAAGGCAGGGGCAGGTCCAGCCGGCGGACGATATTTCACGCTGCCCAATGGAACCTGTATTGAGATACCTCTCCAAGGAAGATTCATAGAGACTTCTCCATTTCGACTAATCAAAGCAGATGATCATTGGTTTATTCTTCGAGGCACAGAACCCCTGACGAAAGTGAAGCCGGTTCAAGAACCACTTTTTTACGAGAAGAAAACCGTGGATGGCACCCTTATGAAGAAAGTCGCCATTCTTCACGGCAAAGATTGCCTAGCTTCCACAGTGTACTCTAAATGCGTCCACTGGCAAAATGCAATGCAGTGCAAGTTTTGTGCCATCGAGCTTGGAGACAGTAGAAGACTAGTCGTCAAACCGCCCCAGCTTGTTGCCGAAGTGGCAGAAGAGGCGCTCAAAGAAGGCGCGGCGACTCATGTCACTTTGACCACTGGGACTCCCGCTAACAGCAGCGATAGAGGCGCCTCGCACTTAGTCGAAGCAACACATGCCGTCAAAAAGCGCCTGAACCTACCAGTGCACGTGCAGCTAGAGCCGTGTGGGGATAAGGGACCTTTGGAGAGATTATTTGATGCGGGTGTGGACACTGTTGGCATTCATATTGAAGCTTTCGACCGTAAAGTCTTGAGTGAAGTCTGCCCCGCAAAATCAGACATTAAGGCTTACTTCAACGCATGGAAAAAAGCGGTAGACTTGTTCGGAGAGGGGCAAGTAAGCACTTTTGTCATCGCCGGGCTAGGTGAAAGTGACGAAAGCATTTTGACAGGCGCTGAGAAAGCAGCCCGAATAGGCGTTGTACCTTACCTTCTTCCATTAAGACCAATTCCGGGAACGATTTTTGAGAACATCATTCCTCCCGATTCGGCGAGAATGACGCGTCTTTATCGAGGCGTTGCAGAAACCTTACGAAAGGTTGGTTTAGATCCGAGAAAGAGCAAGGCTGGTTGCGTCAGATGCAATGCCTGTTCAGCGCTCCAGGAATCCTTCACATCTCCGCCGTAATTCCTATGGGAAGACCACCCAAGCCACCGCAATCAATATTTCCAAGCCAACGCATCTACTTCAAGTCCAGATCATATTCCAGAAGATAGAAGGAAAGCGTTTGAGCGAGAAAGACACACTCACAAGCATTTTGGAAGACTACAAGACCGTGGCTGTAGTAGGGCTTTCAGCTGATCCCTCGAAATACAGCCACATTGTAGCGAAGTATCTTCAGTCTAAAGGCTGGCAAATTATCCCAGTTAACCCCAATCTGATTGAAGTCTTGGGTGAAAGGAGTTACCCCTCGCTATTAGACTTGCCAGACAACATTCAAAAAGGCGTTGAGGTTGTTGACATTTTTAGACGGTCTGAAGACGTGCCGCCTATAGTCGATCAAGCTATTCAGTTGAAGCGGAAGAACGGAAAACCATTGGTCATTTGGATGCAGCTTGAAATCGTCAACGAAGAAGCGGCTGCTCAGGCGCGAGAAGCAGGCATGACTGTTATTATGAACCAATGCATGAAAATGCAGACTGAACGCCTTGAAAGAGAAAAAGAGCCCGAGCTTGAAAAAATCCGCGCACAAAAGATGAAGGAGTTGACAACAAGGATGAAAGAGGAAAAACCCTCTGAAAAGAATCCGATAATCATCGACGATGCAAACTTCAACGAGACAGTTATGAAATATCCACTCATGCTAATTGACTGCTGGGCAGATTGGTGCGGTCCATGCAGAATGATAGCGCCAACCATTGATGAACTGGCAAAAGACTACGCTGGTCGCATAGTATTCGGAAAACTAAATGTTGACGATAATCCGCAAACTGCAGAGAGGTTTGGCATAATGAGCATACCAACCTTACTCATCATGAAGAACGCGGTTGAAATTGACAGAATAATCGGGGCAATTCCCAGACAACTCATCGAAGAAAAACTAAAGAAACACGTATAAGCTCATGATCATTGACTATAGTCAAAGGAGAGAGCAACTTAGTGGAAGTGTCAATGCGCCGAGTCATCGGCTCGCTTGTCCTATTATTGGGAGTAACGTTCATGACGATCGGACTTTACAGCGGGCAAATCAACACAGTTGTGGAAATAGTTAAGCGAATTCTTGAAGCGGCAGTCGCAGGCGCGCCTTAGCTCAAGGATTCGTGTTGATGAACTATAAGGTATTCTCCAGCAAGTGCAGGCTAGATCTCAGCCTTCCATTCTTTGAGCAGCCTCTCCAAGAACTGCTCAACATACCTATGCCTTTCTTCAGCCACTCTTTTCGCAGTTCTAGTGTTCATCGTGTCCTTGATCTTCAACAGTTTTTCAATGATGTGGTTTACTGAAGTATCTGACTTGCCGTCATATCTGTTCTTAGGCTGGATTGACGGGTCGTAGATAGGTTTGTTGCTCCAACCGCCACGTGTGAAAACTCTGGCAATTCCAACTGCTCCAATAATGTCCAACCTGTCCGCATCCTGCAATACCTTAGCTTCCAGACTTGCGGGCACCAAGCCTTTCTTAAACCTGTGCATTTCAATGCAGTAAATTACTTTGTCGACCTTATCGTTTGGAAAACCGACTTCGTTAAGAATGCTTCGTGCCATTGTTGCGCCCTCTTTTGCATGGTCATCGATTCTGCCTTCATCCTCCATTGCCCTAGCGATATCATGCAGGAGCACAGCTGCTTTGACCACGTCTAAATCGGCGCCCTCCTTGTGAGCTAAACGCGAAGCTAGGTTGTACACTCTTTCAATGTGGTATCGGTCGTGATGCGAATGCCTGTAGAACTCCATGGTCTTGTGTCTTATTTTCTCAAACACTACGTCTTCAGTCATTTCCACATCATCTCCTACTAAGGTGAAAAAGCGGGAGTTTTTCATCGCACTTTCGGTTTACTCTCGAGTCTGATTTCTCTCAAGACTAGGACCTTGGCGGTGTGGAGATAGCCTCCTTCACGCAGTTCTTCTGGTTCCGGCTTATTCTGTGTCTCAGGGTGATCGTACATGAAAAGTTCCACTGCCTTCTCGTACATGCGTTGACGAACCGCTGGCCAGAAGTCGCCTTTCAAATCTTTCCTACGCATCATTACACCTCAACTTTGGCTTGTGCAACAGCGCAGGTGCTTCTCTATCTCTTTCTCAGCGTTGTCGGCTTTGATGAAAATGGGCACATTCTCTATGCCAGTGGCAATGTAACTGGACAACAGCCATTCTCCAGGAGCGAACTCCAGTGTTTTCTCCAATATGCCTTTGTCTATCATGAAGGTGTCGCTTATGAGCGCCCGATCGTATGGTCGTGGCAAGGTGCCGACAAAATAGGTGTGAAGTTGCTGCAACGCGTTTGTATTCAAGTAAGCGATTCTCTGCGTTGCTATGCATGCGCCCAAACCATACTTTCTTCCCTGCCGCAACAAAGTTTCCACTTGCTTACTGCATTTTTTGTCGATGCCGATGGTGCTTGACATGTCAGGTATGAATTCTTGGGCTTCATCGAAGACGAAGAGAATGTGGGGTTTAACCTGGAATCTTCTCTTTCTGTGGGCAAGGATGTCTCGCGTGAGACCAATGACAAGCTCTTTTATGGTAATCGGATCTGAGATTGAAATGCAGATTAGTCGTTCTTTACCCTCGAGCAGGTGCTGGATTTTCTCAGCTGTGAGGCCGCCGACTTCTTTGCTTTCTTCCTCATGCTTTTTCTTAAGAACTTCGAGGATTGTTGATCTTGTGGTTGCCCAAGCGTATAGTCCGCTTTTGTCGTGAACCTTGAAGGTTTCTACAGTTTCCATGGCTTTTGCGTCGATATACTGAATGAAGTTTTTGTCCACTTCATCGTTTTCGCTCAGGCCGTGCTCGTCTATGTACTCTAGGATTGCGTCGCCGATTTGGTCGATGGCGTTTATGTAGTGTGGCTTGCCGATGCTTTCTTTTCTCTGTTCTTCCAGTTCGCCTAAGAACTGACTGTATGTAGGAACTCTTTGTTTGGGTTTCGTGTAATACGAGACTTTGCCTTGATCCAAGATTTGCTTGAAGCCGTTAAGCGTTCTCGCGTCGGCCTCGTATTCTCTGGGCTTTACAACCGAGTCTGTTAGCTGCCCCACGGTTTCGGTTCTAGTTTCAAGAATGAGCTTGCTTGGGATAGCTGGGTCGGCGAACAAGTCCATAAGCAGAAATAGGTATTCGCAGCTTATGTCGAAGATTACGATTTTTGTGTCTTTTGTGTGAAGTAGTAGGTGTCTGAGGATGTTGGACATGAGGTTGCTTTTGCCGCCGCCTGTGAAGGCGAACACTCCGAAGTGGTAGCGAACAAGATTTTCAAAATCGATGTAGATGGGTATAACCGTGTTTGTTGCTTGGAACATTTTGATTAGGCCAAGTCGCGGGTCTTTGTGGGCGTCCTCGGTGGTTTTGGTCGGATCTATGCCCAGTTTCTCCGCGATTTTTTGGTTGTACATTCGGTTTATCATTTGGCTGTTGAGTATGTTGACTTTGCTGGCAACTAATGGGTATGAGAAGCCTTTGATGAATTTGCATTGGTTTTCTTTGTCTAGAGAGAGGTCGTAGTTGATGGGAATGCTGCTGATTTGAATCATCATTGCTGCTTTGTCGTCGGTTTGCCAATCTGCTTCGGATTGTTCGATGATTTCGAATTGCATGGGGTAGTAGCTGTGATCTGATAAGCCTCGGAGTCCGAAGTGTTCTGGCCAGACTCGGCTGATTTCCATTAGTGTGTAGCGTTCTGAGTCTTTTTCAGCTTGCCTGAAGTTCTTGACGGCGACTAGCATGCCCTCTTCGAGCAAGCCCATTAGGTCTTTTTGGTATTCTACTTTGATTCTGCATTCGTAGCGGGCGCTTATGCCTCCGAATTTTGATTCCTCGGTTCCTCCGAATTGTCGGGGGATTACGTGGCTGAGGCGGGCGTGGAACTTGCCCTCGAAGTCGGTGAAGCACGTAGTGTTAAGGTGTTTCTCGTCTTGTGGCTTCAATTGTGGCTCGCCTTTCTCTAAATGTGCTCATATAGAATATGAATTTTCTTAGTTTGTGGTTGTTGAGTAGCCAGTGGGCGGTTGAGTCTGCGATGCGTTTGAAGTTGGTGTAGTTGTGTTTTGCGATTTTGTCGGCTATGAATAGTGGTTTGTTGTGTCCGAAGGCTTCGGGTATGCTGGGCGATGTCATGGCGATCAGTGTAGTCATGATTAGGTTTTGAAGTGGGTTTTCGACTGTGTTGTTTTTGAAAAGTATGGCTTGGACTGGTTCTGTGGCTCCGCCGAATTCGTTCCAGAATTGGGTTGTGCTGTTTGGAGTGTAGTCGTGTTTGGGGTGAGCTAGGCGGTCTATGAGTAGAACGTTGCTGCGGAGCATTGGGTCTGAGGCTGCTTGGCTTAGTTGTATGTAGGTTTTTAGGAAGGTTTTTTCTATGCTGATTCTGTTTTTTCGTGCGCCTAGGACGTGGCTTTTCCTGTTTTGGGGGTCGGGTATCATTGTTTTGAAGGCTGAGTCGTATTCGATTAGGCTCCATGGTACTTTCATTTTGTCTGGGTTGAAGAGGCTGGCGGATTGGAGTATCATGCGGTCGGTGTTGGGCAGTTTCTCTAGTTCGTCGTGTGTGATTGTGCTTTTCAGCATTTGTTGGTTTTGTAGTATGGGTATGAGTTGGCGTTTGAAGTCTCTTGCAGCTGTATCCTTGGTTATGCCTATGAGTAGAATGTTGTTGTTCCAGCATTGTTCGATTAGCATTTCGAGGCTGAAGAGAGTAAGAAAAGCGATGTCAAGGGTTGTGAGCCATTGTTCTTTGCCGTTTTTCTGAATTTTCATGAGGTTGCTGGTTGGGAGTGTGGCTGGCTCAGTGTTGGAGAAGAATTGGTCGCCGAGGGCTATGACGAGTTTTTTGAGGCGTGTCCATGTGTCAGCGTATTTTGGGTTCAATGTGTAGGCGTCGAATTTTTCAGTTAGGATTTGGTCTTTCAGTAGGGCTTTGAGGTATCTTTCGGTTCGTTGGGCACGTTTCTCGTCTGCTATGCCCAGTTCTTGGAGAATTTGTTTTTTGGTTAGGGCGCCTTTTTGTTGGATTGTGTTGAATATGGCGTAGCGGAGGTAGTCTGCTCTGGGGGCTGGGATTTTCAGGGTTGTGTTGATTATGTGTTGTCTGCCGATGGTCAAGTCGTTCATGTCGATGGGTTGGTTGTCGATTTTGCAGCCTATCAGCGCTGATTTGGTTTTCCAGAGGTCTCTGTTGTGTGTTTCGTAGAGTAGGCTGGCGCGTTCGATTGAGAGGCTTCGGTCCATTAGAATTATTCGTGTGCTTTGCTGTGGGTCTGAGGCGAGTTTGTAGGCTAGGTAGAATTCGGCGAAGGTCATTATCCAGTTGGCGATTGTGGCGTTGTTTACGATGCCATCGTCAGTCAATGGTTTGTTGAGGGCTATTTTGCCAGGTTGTGCTGTGTCGAAGAAGGTTTGGTCTATGTCGGGCACTTCGTTTATGTAGACTGGGACGACGCTGGATACGCCTGCGCTCTGTTGAAAAGTTTTCGCGTCGTATGTGACGATTGGCGTGTTTTTTTCTGTGAATGTGATGGTGCCGGTTGAGGCGTAGGCGCCGCCGAAGAAGATTATGAGGTCGAATAATGGTCGTGAGTACATGGTGCCGTCGATGCCTGCGAATCGCACTGTTGGTGTGCCGAAGAATTCCTGGGCTGTTTTGTAGGCTTTTTCGTTGTCGAAGTTGGCGATTATGAAGTCTGAGAGCAGTCGGTCGTAGAGTGTGTGTAGGGTTTGGAAGCGGTTTTCGTATTCTGTTACCTGGTTTGATGCTCCTTGCAGGAGTAGGGTGCTCGTTCGTTTTATCGTTTCAGTTAGGGGGGATGATGTCACAGGTTTAACCTCTGAGAGGGCGTGGTTTTGGGGAGAATGTTAGCTTAAGTTGTGCTTGAGGGTTTTTGTGGTTTTTGCTTTTTGCGTAGCGTGTAGATGATGGCTGTTGAGCCGATGATGATGCTGATTGTTAGGAGGGTTAGTTGTGGCAAGAGGTTTGGCGGGGTGTCTCGTGTTTCCTGTAGGTTGAATAGGTAGATTGCAGAGTTTTTGCTGTTTTGTGGTGTGTTTCCCAGTGCTGCGAGGTGTGAGCCGTTTCCAGATATGGCAATGTCGGTGATTGAGGGCGTGTTGGCTGTGTATTGTTTTGTGAGTGTTAGTTGTCTGTTTTGGTATTGGTATAGGTAGATGCCATTGTCTGTGCCCACCACGGTGTATTTGCCATCCAGTGACATGGATATCGAAGTTGGTTTGCTGGGAAGTGAGATGTTGAGGACGCTGCCTGGTCCGTATCCGTATGGTGGTAGGTTCAGGTTGAAGAAGATGAGGCGTTTGCTGACTGCTTGGTTTATGGCGAATATTGAACCGTCTGAGGAGAGGGCTGTTTCCTGCGTGGATGCGAGTTCGGAGATTATTTTAATGTAGTTTGGCAGGGCGCTTTGCGTGCGGAATCGGTAGATGCGTGTTGGGTTTTGGCTGGTTTGGTTGCCTCCGGTTGCTATGAGGTATTCGCCGCTATGCGAGAGTCTTGTTGCTCCGCTGTTTTCTCCGAGGTTGTATGTCCATGTTGGTGTGGGCTGTTGTCTGGAGAACAGGTATAATGTGCCTGGGTGGTTTGTGGTGGCTGAGATGTAGTTTCCGTTGCCGGCTATTGATAGGCTTTCTAGAGTTCCCTGAAGTGTGGTGTTCCACGTTGGGTTCTGGTTTCCTGTTTGGATAACGTATAGCATGGTTGTGGCTGCGTATGCAAGGGTGCTGGCATCATTGGAGAGTGCGATCAATGGGTTTGGATAGTTTAGGTCGTAGCGGCGTTGTGGGGTTGGGTTTTGCGTGGTGAAAATGTACACGCCGCTGTTTGCTCCGGCTACGATGAGGCTGGCGTTTTCTGATATTGCTATGGAGCTGATGCCCGGCACATGGGTGTTCCAGAGCGTGTCTATGCGGTTGAACAGGGTTAATGTGTCTGTCTCGTTGCTTATGGCTGCGATGTGGTTTCCGTCGGCGGAGAAGGCGAGTTTAAAGTATTCCTCGTGGGTTTCGAATGTCTGCGTTGGGGTCATTTCTTGCTGTGTCGAGGCGTTGGGAGAGATGACTGTGGCAAGGGGGGTTGAAGCCAGTAGGGTTATTATGAGTATGAGGGTTATGTGTTCATGATGCGACATCTTATGTCCTCGTTGCTGCAACTTGGGGTGCGGGTGAAGTTTTTTCGGAAGAAGAAGGCAGCTTTTCCCTTTAGCCTTCTTCTTTCGTCTTTGAAGAGTAAGAGCGTCAACTTACCATAAGTATTTTCTTTCAATGTTGACGCGTTTCGTGGCAGAAGCTGTGTGAGCGTCGTCATCAAACTGTTCCCTAATGACGATGTCATCCAGAATGCTGGAGGCTGGGGCTGCTTGGACAGTTGTAGTTGAACATGCAAACGCAGAGTGTTTGTGGCGGTCTGAGTTTTTCATGAGTCGTTAGCTTCGGCTTAGAAACCGTAATAATACCGAGGCGTTCTGCATGTGCGCGTGTGGCTGTGTGAAGTTGTTGTTGACGTTGAAGGGCTTGCCACAACAACATCTTGAATGTTGGAAGCGGTTTCTGTTTCAGGTGTTATTAACTTCCGCGTAGAATCAGTAATAATACCGAGATTTGTTTCTGTTTAGAAGTAGTAGTCTGCGCCGCGTGTACGTTGACTACTACTTCTATGTTGCGTTGGGCGCGTCGGCGCTGTGTACTTGGTGGTGACCAATTGCGCTGCAGTGTCATCAACAAGTTTGATCATTGCTGCTTGCGGTTTATTTTGGTTTCTGCATGATGTTTCAGTTCAAGATTAAGCCAACAACCACAAAAGAAATGCCTATTATTACGAACCCTATTGTCTGAATTCTTTCTGATTGGTACTTCGTTCTCATCCGAAGGATTAGAGCTATCAAAATGACCAGCAGACCTAAGATGACCAATTCTCCACGCATGGGCAATCCGAATAGTCCTTGAAAGCCAGACAGATAAGATCTCTCTCTGATGTTCTCAGAGGTTTAAGTTTTATTAGTTTATTTGCAATGTTTCCTTCAGCATAGGGATCACGTCTAGTCAATAGGGGTCGTAGTCTAGCTTGGTCGTGGGTTCGGGTGGCGATATCTCCAGCAAAATCCCCTCTTTTTCATGTTATAGGCCAGAATTCATTTGAAGCGTGCATGCTTCAGCAGCATCGAAGAGAGCCTAAGCGAAAAAGAGAAAACATAGTCTGGACAAAGGAGTGGAAACATGAACCTATTTGACAGCTATGCAGGTTGCGATCCACAATTATATCCCAAATTTGGGAAAGAGGCTTGGTACGAAGGATTGTATGGATACCTCTCCCTGCGATATTTTCATATCGAGCGGAGAATAACCGAAGCATCGAGATATGTCGAAATATCGGCAGAAAACAAGACAACCTTTTCTAGCGAATTTGCTAGCATAATAAGAGACATCGGCAGCACATTTGGTTCTTTAGGAGATGGACTAGTCAAAAACACCCTTGTCGGTCTGAAGCGTGAGTACGACATTAGAGACTACTTGAAATTCATCGTTGACGAAGTGAAAGATGCCGAATTAATAGGGGTTCGATTGATTACGCCTTTTACTCATCATTTCGTTTTTCCATTTGAAAACATCAAAAGCAGCACACCTGCTTGGTGGATCGCCTATAACAACTTGAAACATTCCGATATAGACAATTTTAAAGATGGATGCTTGGGGAATGTTGTCTGCGGCATAGCTTCTTTGGCTACTCTATTCGTATTGATGGACAACCAAGGTGTTTTTTCACATCGAAGCGAGTTATTATTCGATATTGGCTACTACCAACCCATCGCTAAAGTGAAGACATACTCATTCTAGTGCATACATTCAGAACGTCTTGCCTCAGAATCACATTTTCCTTTCTCTCTATTCTTTTTCCTCTTCAGCTTCTTTTTTCTCCTTGCAGTCGTCACACATCTCTATGTCTTCATTCCAGCATCCTTCACAACATTCTCCCCCGCATTCACTACACTTAAAGAAACTTGCCAGTTCTCCAGAGCTCGCTAGTCCCGTCCAATGCCTATGACAAACGCAACATTCATCCCATTCATCTTCTTCATCTTCAGTCGTACACTCACGCTCCTTCTATTTCTGTTGCTTCTAATCTTAGTGATTTAACCAGCATTTATATCATATCATACAAAGATGGAGATATCTCCATTTGTCCTGGGTTCAAATCCCAGCGACCCTACCACAACAAACATGGGACACCTTCTCCCGCGAATCTCTCGTTTTCTTAAAGGCAAACCCGCTAGTAACGCAGTCTTTCCTCAATCGTGTAATCGCTAATCTCCTTAAGAAATTCGCTCATTGCTGGTTCCCAAGTGTAGATATAAAGGTCTTCGATAGCACGGGTCATCGCAACATAAAATAGCCTGCGTTCTTCTTCCTTTGGGTCTTGAATAGGGTAGTTTTCCCTAGCCGGTTCATAGATGGATGAGTCCTCTATTTCAGATGGAAAACCATACGTGCCCTTTGTGACATTCAACAAGAACACAACTTTTGCCTCCAAGCCTTTGCTCTTGTGAGCAGTCAGCAGTCTGACCTTGTTTCGGGCATCTAGCTTCTCATAAGCTAGGCTTATTCCATCCTCCTTCGCTTTTTCTATGAAGATTTCAATATTGGTGAGGACCCTGTAACCATGACTAATGCGAGTCCGCATAAATCTGCTTAGGACAAGTATGTCTTGGGGCGAGTAACCATTTTGAATATAGGCAGCAATGCGGTCTAAACAGTCTTCAGCCATCTGGCGATAGTAATTCCTTTCGTATCCTTCTTGATGAAGTAACTGCACAACTCTTACGGGTTTCAAATCCTTGCGATTTGACAAAGTGGGCTTCTGTATTTGGCAACTAGTGTTGTTCCGAATCAGCTCTGCTCCTGCATCAACAATCGTCTTTACACTGCGATAGTTAGTGGAGATTACTGTGACTGCAGGTTTTGCGAAATATTGCTCAAAATTGACGAAGAAGTTTAGGTTGGAACCCGAGAAACCCATTATGCTTTGCCAATCGTCGCCAACGCAGAACAGTTTGCATCTAGGGTTACGCTCCAATAGCTTACTTATCAGTTTGTATCGTTGTGCGCTAATGTCTTGGTATTCGTCGATTAGTATGTGGTCATAAGCATCAGTCAAAAGGTCTGGGCTAGTATTCAATTCATCAATAGCTTTGTTTATCATGTCCTCAAAATCGATTTTGCCATGCTCCATCAAGGCTACTTCGTAGTCGTGGTACACAGGGAGGACAAGGTTTCCAAAAGCCAGCTGCTTACGAGTCCATTTGTTGTTGCGTAGTCTCTCCGCAACTCTCGTGGGTGATAGACCGTATGTTTTTGCACTAGTTATGAAGTTGACAATGTCATCCACTGGTGTTCTGCACGATTCCCAAGCGAGTTCAACAATCTCCTCGTAGGTCTTGCGCGTGAACTCAAAGTTGCAGTTGTTTTCCTCTTGAAGCTTCTCTGTTATTCGTTTCTTCAGGAGTTCAATGAACTCTTCTGGGCTATTTTCTCTATACTCATGCGTAAATGTTTCGACAAGAAGCTTGTCATGTTCTGCAAACCACTTCTTTTTCATCTCCATGGTCTTCCTGTATTCCTCGGTTGTTTGGTTGAACCACCCTGGCACTTCTCCTTTCTCGTTCAAAGCCCAGTGTTCGATGTAAAGACCGTGTTCTGGCAAGTAGAAATCGGGTCTAAAAACAGACAAGTCAGGTTCATACTTGACTTCAATAGGTTTTCCATTGAGTCTGCTGGTCAGCAAAAAGTCCATGATTTCTTTCTCAGCTCGGCTGTTGACTTTTGTGCGGTCTATGGCGTAGCAAGTTTGTTCATGTGCGTACGACAGAGCTTCATTTTGTGTCTTGACGCTCTCTTTCTCATCATAATCATAGAGAGTCTTAGCGAAGGTCAGGAACAACTTGTAGTAATCTGGTTCGCTCTTTATCTTCTGGCTGAAAATCTTCTGTATTGCTTCATGTTTCTTATTCTCATTTACAATGTCTATCGTTGATAGTTTCTTGCCAGTGTGTTCCAGGATGTCCTTGCCGAGCTTGTGAAAAGTCCTTACGTTGACATTCCTGATATTGTATCTGTCAAGCAACCGTTGCTCAATTTCCTCTTTGGCTTTCCTCTGATAAGCAATTGCCAAGATTCGTTCTGCCTGAACACTATCGGGCTTTCTTGCTATCAGATAAGCAATCCTAGTGATGAGGGTCTCTGTTTTGCCTGAGCCTGCTGCTGCAGCTACTAGGTTGTGTTTGTCATCCGTCACTATTGCCGTTTGCTGTTCATCATCAAGAGTGACAAGCCCTTTGCTCCAGAGGTAGCTGTAGTCTCTTTTTCGTTGCCTGATGAAATCTTTGTTGTAGTCTAAGACTGTTTGGCGATTCTTATCTAGCTTTCTCCTCTGCTCAACTATGTATTCATCGTTCAGAATGCCGCTTTGCTCAACATACTTGAGGTCTTCTTCAAACGATTTTATTATGTCGTTGCAGCGTTGTTTGTCGCTATATATCAGATAGGTATGACTGTTGATTATTTTCGCAACCCCTTTGTCTATGGCAAGTTCACTTTGTTCGATTGCTCTCTTAGCACAAGTTACAATCATGCCACGATACTTTCTGAGACGCTCGTCTAAGTTAAGAACAAGGTTCTTTGCATCTGCCGGTTCCTCTTGAGCTTGGTCATCATTTCCGTAATTCGCGTTAGTTGAATGTACATGTCTGATAATTCTTTGATTCGTTTCTCTTCATGTTTCAAATCCTCCAAGCGCTTGAAGAGACTGTCTACAATCAAGTTGTTTCGTGAAGTGAGCTCTGAGATTCTCTTGTCGGAATCTCTGCCGATTAGAAAGCCAATTAGAAAGAATCTCAGGAGTTTTCGTAAACGTTTCCGTCTGCGCTGTTTCCTGATCTCCTCAACATTCCTTTGCAACTCATCTATAGCGTCAAGAAACTCCATCGAGGTCGAACGTCCGCCAGCTTCACGTCATCTGTAGGCATATTTATCCTTAAATTATTAATGCAAGTTGAAAGATGATACTCTATTCCTGTGGGGTCGTAGTCTAGCTTGGTCAAGGATCCCAGCCTGGGGCGCTGGAGATCCTGGGTTCAAATCCCAGCGACCCCACCACAACCTCTGTTTGACAGCAAGCAATTTACTTAGTTGAAGAGGATTTACCGTAGAATCCGTATCGCTTAAAGAGTTTTTCCAGCAGATTGCTTTTCTCAAAGATGCCATTCTTGGTAAGTTCTATTCTATCTACTATCTGGGTTAGTTCTCGATACAATTCGGGCATGGAGAGAATTTCTGAAAATTGTTCATGAAGCCATTTGACGTAGTCAATCGGGTATTTTCGCTCCTTTATGAACAGATGTTGAAGAAAGATTCTTTGCGCTTCTAGCAAAGCATCAAGAGCTGCAAAATATTCTCCTCTTTCTGCAAGCCACTTGGTCTTCCATGTCTTGTAATCAAATTCCTCTGCTGTTCCCTTTAAACGGATTCTTCTTAGTGCATCATTGTAGAATGGCAGGTATTTCCGCTTTAACCACTGAAACCGTTTCCCCTTCTGATATAGCGGAATCGAATAGACTAGGAGGTTGCCAACCGTAGTCTCGAAGTCGTCTCTCGTTATGTCAAATGAATTCTTGTGTTTGTAGTTGAAACTGCCGTCTGTGAAGCCCACATCAACTCTAACATCTCCAAACTCTACTCCGCCCTCAACTTCGCCTTCGTAATAAGCAATTTGTCCACCTAGGCGAGAGTAAGCCTCGATTCTAGAGTTGATGGTTGAAGCCAAAAACTTCAGATGCTTTTTAGGCAAGAACACGAAAAGGTCAATGCAAGAGCCTTTTACAGCTCTTCCTCTCGCCAAAGAACCAGTAAGAACTATTGCATAAACACCAGGATACTCTTTGAAGTAGTTAACAAATTTCGTTAAGGTTGTCTTATAGTTCTGATGAGGAAAGCTCAAATTTGAAATATCCAAGACCACTACCACCAAAACGATATGGTTAAAAAATAATAAGAGTTGCCATACGGGACATCGTCAAAGAGAATGGAATCACACTCAAGAAAAAAAGAGGATGTGCGGGAGATAACCCGAAGAAAATTCGGAAACAGATATCCATCGCTCTACTCAAGAAAAAAAGAGAGGGCGATGTTGGATGTATCTCTATTGCAACCGTGTCTTTGGTCGGAAGCGTTTGAATCCTATGAATCCTACTAGGGCGGTGAGCATGCTTAGGAAGGTCATGGCAGTGCCGAAGGGCACTTCTGGGACTACGTAGAATCCAGGCACGATAATGGAGTCAACGAGGTCTAGTCCTGCGTCGAAGACTCCGTTGTCGTTTGTGTCGAGGACGATGTCGAAGCTTCCGACTATGAGCGGTGGAGTCCAAATCGGGATTATCTGAGTCCCTCCGCCCGAATTTAGGGTCAATGTGTCCGCTCCTCCTGAGACATCTATTAGGGGATCGCCAGTATTCCAAGTTGTTTGGTCAGCTACCACGTAAAGAGTGACCGTTTGACCGCCAACACCCGCAACGGTAACGTACACTGTCTCACCAGGTACAAATACATCTTTAGTATTGCCGAGAGAGTCAGACGACCATATGTTAGAAGGTGGAATGAGCGGGTGGCTGGTTGGATCGAGTGGATCAGTATTTTGTTGAACTTCAAAACCATCTGAAAATCCGTCACCGTCAGTATCGCTATTAAGTGGATCAGTTCTCCAACGCAGGATCTCTGCGCCATTAGATAATCCATCATTGTCGGCGTCAGCGTCAAATTCGTACTGATTGAATTCACCTGTTTCAACTCCATCGACCACGTATTTCATCTCGCTGTCTGCTTGAAGCAGTCCTTCAAGTGGTTCTTCCATTATCAAATTCCCTAAAGAATCAAAGGACGTTATGTTCAGTGTAAATTCCACGGATGTTGCGGTCTCCCTATTCACTATTCTTATCTCGTAGTCTGTAATTTCAGACGGCAAATAAATAGTTTCAGAGCCGTTTGTTTCGTCTCCTGTGTGTATCGCTTCAGGAATTTGCATTTCAAGGTCGCCAGTTTCATAGTTGATTCCAACATGACGACCTAAAGCGTCAAACGCGTGCAAGTCCAAGTTACCAGGAGGGTCAAGCTTGATTTGCCAGCCTCTTCGACCAAGGAGTTCATCAACCTCTTGTAGTGCCCTATATGCGTTAACCATGCCATAACCATAGTAGGGATCCCAGCCTAGTGGACCCAGATCGTCAGAAGACATTCGCATTATGTAACGAACTTCATTTGGATTTAACGGTCTGGCTGGATAATTCTTCTGAGCGTAACCAAGAACTATGGCAGCCACAGCGCTGACAATTGGAGTGGACCCAGAGGTTTGCCCAAAACCCTTGGTAAATGGAATATCCAACCAAGATGGAGAAGTTGTTTCGAGGTTATATCCAGGTGCCGAAAGTTCAACCGACCTGCCAGAATAACTTACGTCAGGACCAAAATTGCTTGAATAGCCTGTTCCTGGTTCGGAAAGGAAGTGTAAGAACGGATCGTATCCTGAATTGCCAAGTTTTCGTTGAAGTGCTGAAACACTGATTACCTCTGTAAAGCTTGCAGGCCAACTAGGGTTTGCAGTTCTTTCGTTTCCGGCCGCGGCGATCAGAGTAACGCCTTTTTTATATGCATTTCCAACAGCCGAACCTGTTTTGTCATAAAAGAGCCCAAGGTCATAGCTTCCCAAACTCATAGAGATTATTTTTGCACCCATTTTGACGGCATAATCAATTCCTTCGATGACACTTGTGGTAAACTCCAAACCTTTCAATTCACGGTAGGGTGTAACTTTGATGGCCATAATATTGGCATTTGGTGCAATGCCTGCAATGCCATACGCGTTATTAATTTCTGCTGCTATTATGCCTGAAACCCCTGTTCCGTGTCCCCCCGAGTCATCAAGAGGGCCATCAGCATCATTTTTCCATTTTCCCCAATGATCAACATTTGTCCAAGATTCACCATTGACGAAGTCAAAACCGTTATAATCGTCAATGTATCCATTATTGTCGTCATCTATTCCATTATTTGGAATTTCATTGGCATTGTACCAGATTTTGTTTTTCAAGTCGGGATGGTTGAAATCTATACCGCTATCAAGAACCGCAACTGTCACTGGGTCGAGCGAAGTGGCCCCATATTCTTCCCAAACTCTGTCTGCTGCGACCTCAAACCAATACCACTGATCCGCTAGACCATACTGCAGTATAGTAGGGGGGTTGGTTTTCTCTATTATGGTCTTATCATTGGTAAGATCGCCTCGTACCTTCAATGGTCTCGGTTCTATGTTGCGAACGGTTACCTGAAGGTATATGTTCTGGTTATCAATAACAGTTGTCCCAAGAGACGAAAAGACAAAATCTAAAGCGAATATTTCATCAGAACCCAACGCCCCATCATTGTCCATTACTTTTGTCGTGAAGCTCACTGGGAACTTCATGGACTGAAACCCGTCGTAGGGTACATAGGCTGGGCCTGCCATTTTCTCATTTGAATTTACATGAATTTCATTGTCCACTATTGGAATTCTGCAATAATCAGTATCTAGATCTGTGAGTGGATCGTAATCGTCATCAAACCCATTTACGCCTATTTGAAAATAGACATCAGCTGCACCAGGCCATAATAGATCAAAGTCCTTCTTTACGTAGAATTCATTAATTTCAATCTCAACAACCCTGCTGACGATTAAGGTAACTGTCTTGGAATGGCTTATGCTCCCACTTGTTCCGGTGATTTCAATAGTATACTGACCTAAAGGTGTGCTTGGAGATGTTGTTACAGTCAAAGTTGCAGTATCAGGAGGAGTTAGTCGCGTTGCGCTTAATTGCCCAACAGTGTCTGCGGGCGGAGTACCAACCCATTCCGACTCCAGAAAAACCTCAGAACTTGACTCGCCTAAAGGTGTCAGAGATATCGTGTAAGACACTGATGGACCACCAGGATTAACTGTTTGAAACTCTGGAGAAACAGAAATCTCAAAGTCAGCTTCTAATGGAGGTGGCTTTTCTCTAAATCTAAAAGGTCGCATCAAAGGATACGAATCCCTGTTCCCTCCAGCAGGAAGATCGTAAGGCGTATCCCCTATTCCATTATTGTCTGCATCTGATCCTGTATAATCACTCCAATAATTTCCTTCAGAACCGTTATCCCATCTTGAGCCAGCTTCATGGTACGCTTGATATCTTGTATTGTTAATAAAATCATTGTGATCTATCTGATTATTGCCGGACCAGTATCCCGTTACCCAACCATCGATCAATATTCCAATCTGATTCTCTAAGAGAATGTTTCCATAGAGGATGTTGTCATGTGCATAGTGAATGATCCATACACCATAACCCGAATTTTTTATTGTGTTGTTTAGTACGGCATTTCTGGTTGAACGGTAAAGATAAATTCCTGACCATCCAGCGCCAGAAATATTATTGTTCAATATCCGATTGCTAGAAGAACTCGGCAAAGATACTCCTACTTCAACGTTATATATGTTGTTGTTGGATATAGTTACATTACTGTAGCCTGACGCATGAATCCCAACTAAACCCCCAGTAATATTGAATCCACTCACAACGACATTGCTTGCAGTTATGCCAATGCGGCCTTGAATGAGCGGATTATTCTGGCCGATAACAGACAAAGGTTTAGATACACCCACATTCTCCACATATGTTCCAGATGACACGAGCACTGTGTCTCCTTGGTTTGCGGCACTTATGGCAGCTTGAATTGTAGGATAATCCTGTGGAACTCTGATAGTCTCTTGAGCTTTTACCTGTGAAAGAAGCATCGAAAACATTGAAAAAAGGAGAAGCCCAGATATTAATAGTGACCGTATCTTTTTCATTATCCTCTCTCCTCACTAAATCGATCCGACACGCATTTACATAAAGATTGATTGAATACTCTTAGCAATTGTGAAACTTCTCTCTAGAAAAAAATGGAATTGTTCTATCCATTGGTGTTAATTCCCATTAATGCACGTGCTCTTGAATAGAACTTATCTCCACAAGCGTTTTATTGATTGCCCTTGATACATGCTGGTTCGGAGAGAGACTGCTTTGAAAGGTAACCGCAAATACTTGATTGTGGTGGCTTTGCTGGCTGTCATAGCCGTGGTTTTCGGTGTGACGGGAACTGTTGCACCATCTTTTGAGCCGATTTCACCCCAGCAGTCTCCTTCAGAATCAGTTCCACCATATTTCATAATTCCGCCTAACTTTGACAGCGGTTGGGTTGACGTCACGAACAGAACTGGAAGTTACTTCAACATAACGCATAACCTGAACACCTCCGAAGCTTTCGTTGACTTTACTGGAAAGCGGATGCCTACCGGTGACGAACACAGAAGACATATTGGCGGAACAGCCTACGCTCTTGGATTGAGCAGGACATATGGAGGAACAAGCAACGATTATGCGCGTAGCGTTGTTCAAACCCGCGACGGAGGATATGCTATAGTTGGCGGTACTCAATCATACGGCGCCGGGAACTTAGATGCGTGGTTAGTCAAAACCGATTGGACTGGCAATGTAATGTGGAGCAAAACATACGGCGGAGCAGGCGATGACGAGGCATACTCAGTTATTGAGACGATTTATGGGGAATATGCATTGGCTGGCTACACTCATTCTCAGGGCGCTGGAAAAGCTGATTTCTGGCTAGCAAAGACTGATGGGTTTGGGAACTTGCAGTGGAGCAGAACATATGGTGGAGCGGGAGGAGACTTTGGCGAGTCTGTTGTTCAGACCGCTGAAGACGGCTACGCAATAGCTGGACGCACAGATTCCCTTGACACTGGCAACTATGATTTCTGGCTGGTTAAGACTGATTATAATGGAAACATGCAGTGGAATAGGACATATGGAGGAATGCTCAGTGATATGGCTTATTCACTCGTTAAGACAAGTGACGAAGGATACGCGCTGACTGGTTTCACAAGGTCTTTTAGCGGCTACTCTGATTTTTGGTTGGTCAAGACCGATTCTAATGGAAACGCGCAGTGGAACAGAACGTATGGCGTTGGGAATGAAAACATTGCCTATTCTGTGATTCAGACGCAGGACGGAGGATATGCCGTTGCGGGAAGAGGAGGGACCGTCTCTCGTTCGAGCGGTGTCCTCCTTAAGACCGATTCCAACGGAATTCAACAATGGATAAAAAGTTATCCAAAGGGATACTCAAGCGAAACCTACAGTGTTGTCCAAGCAGACGACGGAGGATACGCCCTGGCAGGTGTCTCGGAATCATATGACCCTTGGATGGGCGGAGATGATTTCTACTTTGTCAAGACTGACTTTAGTGGAAACGTCATTTGGAGCAAAATATATGGCGGAACAGGCCCTGATTGGGCGCAATCTGTTGTGGAGACTGGCGACGGTGGAAACGTCTTGGCAGGCATCACCTATTCTCCGGGCGCAGGAGACGCTGATTTCTGGCTCGTAAAGACAGAAGCTGAGCTGGGCTTGGCTATGACCGCATTGACAAACTCTACCATTACTTTGTACCGAGGCAAAACTGACTCTGATTGGAATTTTGTGCGAGTACGCATGTGGACAATCGAAGAACCTACTTGGCAGTACGGCGACATCAACCAAGACGGCGTAGTAGACGCAAAAGACCTGTACATACTAAGCAAGAACTATGGCAAAACCTTCAGCGTGCTCAGCCTCGGCGGCATCGCAGCCGTAGCAGGCATACACATGTACAAGAAGCGAAAGCAACAAAACAGCTAAGCCACAGCATCCTTCTTTCTTTTCTCGTAGGCTAGCGAGTATTTCATTCTAAGGTTTGTTTTCATATCGAACCCAGTTCCCATAACTTCTAGGTATTTTGATGGGTGTCTCTAGCCTCTCTGCTTTTTCCAGAAGCCAGACAAATAGGATGTTCTTTTCCTTAGCGTAGTCTTCTAGCCATTGAGGAGAAACCTGATGCTTGTCTTGGTGTTTCACTAGGTCTTGGACAGGCATAGGAAAACTATCTTTTAGAATGGCTTTTCCATACATCTCTCCGTTTCTACCTAAGCCTATTGGGCCTCTTATTCTGGTGTCTTGTCTTCTGATTTCCCACGTCTTACGTCCACTAAGGATATTGCTGAGGTGAGGTTCTTGAACAATCAACACGTTCAATATGTGTATTCCCCAGATCAGTCATCCAGACCAATGCGGTATGCTTTGTTAGGTTGCATTAAACGATTTGTCGATAAATCTTCTACTGGAAAATGCTTTCAAAAGTTGTAAATAGATGGTGAATTGAATGACGGATTACTGGAATAGAGAAAGGAGAGTGAGAGAATGGACATTGGAAAATGGAAGATACTGGCTGTTTCCCGTGAGCAAATACTTGGCTTGGTGGCTGACCAGCAAAGCGACTGAAGGCAGGCTTTATCCTCACTATTTCCGATTGAATAGAGCTACACAATTCGCTAAGCATGAGAAAACTTCGCTAGATCTCAAAAAGTGGTACTGATTAGTCTATGTCACAAGTATTAAAGAACAGCGACGATTTGCAGTCAGAGCGCGGGCGTTAATCATTCTTGGGAATACTAGAAGTAAGCGTCTCTTCTCCAGAAGCCTTACCCGTCCGTAGTTCTATGCACAGAGCCTTAATCCTCTTGTTCTCAATGGTTTCCTCGTAGTCAGTCGAATTGACTATCTTCATATTGCATTTTTCGGATATTTCTTCTGCGAGCTGCTTTGAAGGTTTGTTGTTCATTCCACGCGATAGTAAGTAGACGACTCTAGCCCCACTTTCAAGGCATCGTAAAACATGCTGTATGTATGGCTTGGAACCTTCGAAAAGAAGGCGCTCGGGGTTTGCCACCAAAAGATAGCCTATCCTAATTCTCTTTCCTATGTAGGGTTCAGCCCCCTTTCTTTCTCCCGATTTTCGACTAGCTAACACGTTGAGCTGCACCAATAGCTCCTTTGTCTCCTTCAAGGCAGCTTTGTCTTCGACTGGATACAGCTCCAGACCTACTTCCTTTATCTCTTCCAGATAGACTCGTGTGAATAGCCCATGGTCGTCAAGGTTGTTCATGATGCTCATGTATTTCCTGACGCCTTCCAAAGCCAGCTCTTTGTTCAGTACGTTAGTGAGGAAGTAGTCGAGAGCACCTTGGTCTCTGTTGAGAAGAATCTTCTTTACCATTGCAGCGTCCATAGCTATCTGAATGGGTCTTTCCAAGTAAGGTCTTGAGAACGGGATCATTCCTTTCGAGATATAGTCGACTACCGCATAGGCAATGTTTCGGGGGTTCTCTCGATGTTCTTTCATTCGGATTATTACCACTTCTTGACCAGTATCCAGATAAGAAGGCTTACTTACCCACTCCACTTTGGCTAGGTATGGAATTACTCCTTTAGCCTCATTATTGATTTCCTCTTGCGCCGAATTCAGGCTCTGCTCGATTTTTAGGGCTACAGCGCTTTTTTCACCAAGCTTCCAAAATGATAAGCCTCTGGCAATCCAAGCGCCAATTCCTTGGAATGATGGGACTGAGGTGAGAGCGTGGAAAAGCAGAATACCAAATGCCGCCCAGCTTCCCATCGCTCCTATGGCTTGAAGGATAATATTGAAAGAGAGATAGACCAGACTCACTATTCCTGTTGTTACAAAGAAAACGGCAGCAATTATGTACAAGCTCGTTCTAAGTGGCGTCTTCTTTCCTCTCCTTCGCCTTGGTTTTGAATCTATAGAAGCACTCGAGGTCGTCGCAACAAACTTTGACTTCACCCTTGGACAAAGTGATAAATCCAACATTTTCCAGCGTAATCACACAACCGCATTCATGGCATTTCAGTTCTTTCCTAAGAATCCTATCCAATAGGTTAAGGTCAGTCAAAAACCGCATTAGGTCTTGATCATGAACGGCATAAATCCTGCGTTCCACAGTCCGTTCACCATTGACAACTATAGTGTCCATCAGTTTTGTCTTTAAGCTTTGCAGTCAGCAGTGGGTGAGCAGGAATGGTGAGGTGCTGGGGCTGCCTCAAAACCTCGTCAAAGCCTTCTTCCCAACCACCAGCTTGGACTTGATGCGGGAGCTTTGGATGATAGCAAAATAGTTGACTACTCGAGACGTACGTGAACATTGCTTTTCACCCCAAAAAAGAAAAAAGAGTGGTTTATTTGTGCAGCAACATGTCTCTCAATGTGAACCTTGGCTTTGGTTTCTCTGACGCCATAATTTCCATTAGCCATGTTTCTATCCTTCCTTTGTCTTCAGGGCTGGCGAATGTTATTTTGGTTTGGTGATGGCTGTCGAGATAGGGCTTAAACTCGATGCTGAAGCCCCAGTATTCTATTTCTGGACCCCATCTTCCTTGTTTTCCTGTAGGTCTATGGATTTGAACAGATATCCTCCGGGGTTTACCATCATCATAGTAGAAGTTCAGAGTCATGTCTTCCGTTGACATCTTACGGAATCTTGGAAGCTCGTGTGCAAGTTTCTGTAGACCTGCCTCGAATTGGTCTATGCTGAATTCGCTTCTTAGAGTCGGCATTGCAAAAATCACTCCGAAAAAAAAGAAAGAATGGATTATTTCTTGCGTATCGGCAACTTCTTTGGTGTTGGATGGGTTTTCATGTAGTGCGTAAACGGGAACAGAGTCAACTCTATTTGCTCAACTATTGACCGTGCATCTGACATCCTCTTAGGAATGTAGTCGAATACTCTGACTCCGAATTCGTTGCGTTTGAAGAACTTACGGAGATGTTCGATTGTTGTATATTTGTGGATCCACCCGTGAATGTCGTAATGTTGTAGGCTGCCGCAGACCTGCCAAAGAAACTGATAAAAATAGTATGATAGGTTGGGCATTCTTCTCTGGTCTTGATTGTAAAGGCTGCCGACTTTCATCAGTTTTTCCAAGTTGTTGATTATTCGGTCTTTGCTCCACACTGGATTGCCGTTGACCATGATGGTGGCGCGTATGTGATGCTGGTCGATGAGCTTCTGTATTTTCAAACGGGCTTTTGTCTCACGCATGAGCAGTACTGACTCGTTCTTGCGGATGATTTTGACAGCATCGTTGATTTCTTTCTCAGTTCCATGATATGTGAGCTTTATCAATGTTCACCCCAAAAAAAAGAAGAGGGTTATTGGTCTGATTTCTTGATTGGTGTTGTCATTACTGGTGCAACTGGTTCAAGTTTTTCTTTCGGTAGCTCGGTGAATGCTTTCAGCGAGAACTTGTGCGCTGTGATAGGCGGCTCTTTCCAGTAGAACGGTGTCATGTCGGGTGGGTCCCAACGGTTGCCTAAATCCCATATTTGGCTGCCTGGTCCAGTTTCCTCATAGTCTAGACTGAGCGTGTCGGCACAGATTATGCTGTATGGATGGTTGCTGAAGAGCGCCATATTTACTAGGCATGCTTGGTAAAGCGATATGTTCACTTCTATTCCGAACATGACAAGCGGTGCCTTCGGCATCATCTGAGAGGCGACGATGAGAAATCTTCCAGTGCCCGTACATGGGTCGAGCTGGGTTTTCAATGGAAATCGCAAAGGTTCGATGTGTCTGGGCGGCGAATGATATTCCAGCCAATAGTCTATTACGTATTGACGGTAGGATTCCCAGCATAGCAATTCGGCTTCGGGGTTCCAGTTTCCGTAAGTCATTGTAGTCATCATTTCAACAATGGCTCTGGGCGTCGGATTCTGACCTTCCCGGACCAGCTCGAGTTTTTCACACCAAACTTCGCCTATGTGATCCCACGGCGACGCTTTGCCTGCTACATAATAGTGTTGGAATAGGTCTTGTCGTTCCAGATGCTCGTATATTGGGTCCTTTTTCAGGTCTAATCCTTGGAATCCTCGTAGTGGGCCATGGCTTGCTAAGCCTGTTTTCTTGTTGAGAACCAGCCATTTTGCTATGTATTCCACCATCATTTCCCAGCAACGGTAATTGTGGTGGTGAGTTCTCATTCTGATTTCTTCGATCATTCTCATAAGCAAGCCTACAGGGTCGCTTTGTGAATATTTGTTCACTCGAGTTCTGCGCACTAATTCTCGTAGTTCTTCGGATTCTTCACTCATGATTTGCACCCCGAAAAAAAATTATGGGTTCTCTTGAACGTATGCCTTCAAAGAGAATTTCTTTGACGTTATGATTGGCAGCTTGAAGTCTTTCACTAGGTCTCGCGGAATGTATTGCAGATTGAGCGAGGTGCTGATTGCCATTAATAGTCTCTTGGTGGTTTTTTCGTCAAGATCGTCTGCAATCTGATGTATTTGGTAGTTGCCTGGACCCATTCCAGCAAGCACTCCCAGATTGGCTACCATGTTGAACAGCCACATTGCGGTGCCCATGATTCCGCCTATCGTGTCGCAATCTCTCCAATCGCCCCCGCGGCGAGTGCTGTTCAAGCTGTCGTACGATTTCTCGCCTATGGCTTCCTTGTTGGTTTCCAGCCATTCTGAAAAAGCCTCCAAAAGCATTCTTCTGGAATGCTTGATGATGAAGACTATTGTTTCTGGTATTTCTTCTGTCATCGGGTTCAGCCTGCTTGACGAGCTATAAATTCCCTGAGCGAGAATTTTCCATCTGTCACTGGTGCAATTTCTGAGGGCTTGGGCAGAGCTGTTTGGCTTGATAGATAATACTCGATAGGATGCTGCTCTCGGTATTGATTGTATCTTTCTGCCCAATTTTCTATCGCAAACACGTCGCCGCTTAGCCGCAACTCTCTGACTATGCTCATTAGGTGGCTTTTGTTCTCCCAGTATGAAATTTCATTATCGATTTCCTGTGGGTCTATCTCGTATTTATCGCAGATTTTCAAAAGCTGCCTTCGTTCCAGATGATTCAGTTGGAATTCACCCCGAAAAAGAAAGGAACTAGATTGGCATTATTGGCGCTCCTGGAAAAAACCATTCTTCGAAATCGTAGCTTGGTCGACCACCGGTCAGGTTCCATGAATTCAGTCGTTTGTAGAAGTTGCAGGCGAGAACCAAGTTTTGCCTACTGATTCTTTCTCCCCATGCCAGCCTTGCTTTGATGAAGTCATCTGTGCCCGAGTGGGATATTGGTCGTCCTGCTCTGAAAGCTTCTGCTTCTTCCCAGTACGAAGGAATGTAGTAATCTCTGATCCGTGGGAATTCTTTGAATCGTTGGTGGACTTCTAGAGGGCTTTCTAGAGGGCTGTCGTCTTCGTCTTCCCATTCATCATCTTGGAAAAGAAACCAAGGCAGCCCTCTTGAACGGTATCTTTCTATTGAAATCGTGGTTTCTGCGTAGCATAGCTCGCATTCTCTGATGTGTCGAGCCATCCAAACGTCCCATGCAGTAACGCGTATGAAATCCCGCAGCAACTCAAGTGCTTCAGCTTTCCACCTGCGGTCATTCATCCTTGTTAGAAGAGCCATCATTTCTGGACCAGGCTCGTCGTTGCTTCGCTTGTACCTGATTTTTCTCTGCGGTTTCGGTTTAATGCGATCCAGCAATAACTGTAGTTCAGCCAATTTTACACCCCCAAAAGAAGAAAGAGGGAAAACGTGAGTATCTTTCAAACCACAAGTTCACGCACCCCAGATTTCCTACTGCCCTGTGGGCAAGGTCGGCTCAAGCTCTCGTGCCCGAGAACGCTGGGGTTCGGCTGCAGCGGGCTCGCTGCATTCGCCGCCTACCATCCCACAGGTGAAACAGTGTAGTTCTAGAGGGTTTCGTAGTGGCCTGAGCTTCCTAGCCTACGCTTCACTGTAATGTATCCTCAGCGTAGTTTCCCGCCATCTTGCTCTATTGAGCAGGCATAAGCCTGCAAGGAAGAGTAGTGGTGTAGCCAGGCTTCTGTAAAATTCTGCGGGTATCGTCTTATCTCTGCGTCGCTGGGGTGTTTCCATCCAACCTTGCGGTTGGACTTGTTATCCTAGAAACATGCGACTTGCTACGTCATCGAAACCCTCTTGTGAGTAGGTTTCATTGTATAGGCTAAAACGGGCTTTCTCGCCCTTTTCTTTGCACTTCGATTCAGTGCTCCCGCTGGCAAACGCCATAAGGGTTTAAAAAAAAGGCTTGTCTCCACTTGAGAGGCAACACATCGAATCTAAAATCCATACTCGATGCGGTAGATAACTGCTGGAGTTTCTCAACCCCACTTCGAAATGGATTAGAGATGTTGCTCTCAAGTTACGGAGAAGCCCACTTTCTTTTTCTCAAACCCGTACTTTAACTGCCAGCGAATTGAACAGCTAACCGCAGAGTAGCCTTTCCCCTAGGCCGTCAGTCGGGCAAACCGACTGACTATGGCAAAAGGAAAAAATGGGTGATGATAAGAAGACCTGTGAGAAGAGAGCTTATGCAGCCCTCTTCTTTTTCTTCTCGTTTTTCTGCGCTACTAAGGCGTCGTCAAGCCATTTGCCCAGAGAGAACTTCGGCTGAACAGGTTTACCCAGCTCGTTGAGAGCGTCAGGAATTGCAACTGTGTCCATGTATTTGACACCCTTCGCCAATACGCTGATTGGCTCACGTAGTGGCTTAGCCACTTCGGCTAGGGCTTCGTTTGCTTTCTTGATGCTTTCCTGTTTCGCAACGTAGCCTTTCATGTCGGCGTTCTCAATGATCTTCGTAATGCTGTCTTTAAGGTCTTTGCGTGCTGTCGCAACGACCTTGCGCTCTTTCTCTGTTTTCTCTGTCATCTCTGATTGCTTGAGTTTCCTGCCGAGCATGTAAGCCCATCTTTCGTGGACAATATCTCGGAATCCACGCAGAAGGGTCAGCTCTTCAGGAACCACCTGAACAGTCTCAGTTTGAGCAACGGCTTTAACTGCCTTGGTTTGCTGAACCAAAATGTATCACCATTTTCTTTTGGGAGTCTAACTCTGTGTGCTGATTTCGCTGTATGCAGAATACGGCATATTCTCCCAACTGCCTATCCAAAAACAGGGGATTGGCGACTCTTGATGGTCTGGTTTCTGTGGCGTATAGCGTGATAATAGTGTTTGTCTTGCTTGAGCAGCCTGAACATCTCAGCGTCTCCGCCTGTCAGTCTTGTCGTTGTTGCCCAAACAGACAATTCATTAAGGGTTATCTCTGTTGCAAAGTCCACAACGTCTTCATTGTGGCTCTTGGACAGGTGGTCTAGAATCTTGGTCTTGATCGACTGCACGTTCTCAGAATCCATCATGTAGTCGCATAGTTTGCAGCTTGAAACGTAGTGCATTTGTCCCACTTCTTGGGGCAGTTGGTTTGAGAAGCCTATTACTGCAATCGGCAGTTTTCACAGTTCGTTCTGTTGTGTCGGTTCTGCTATCCGTTCACCCTTTCACACAAAAAGCCTTCTCGGTAGAACTGTCTGTGTCGCTACTAGGATAGCTGACAGACTTTATAGTGCGTATGCACGACAACAGAAACGAGTCGCTACTATGGTAAATTCTAGACGCTTTATTTCGCTTCAACCGCCTCTTAACAGCGTCTCTGAGACGCTACGCTAACCATAACGTCTCGCTTATGCACAGCGTTAAGCTGTTGTCATGCACAGTCTAGCCATAACAACATGACTTAAGGTCAATACCAAAAGGCGTTTAGCGTGGTATCCCTCAACTAGCATTATGGTCTTAATGCCATAGTCTTACATGGGTTAAGATTCATAATGTCAGCACAAGACCATCAACATAAAAAATATATGAAGATATTTGTTAATTAGGTTTAACAAATAATAGCACAAATTACGGTAATTTGTTTAAGTATCTGATGGGACTGAGAGATCCTAGATTTCCCATGAAACTCAAGAGACTCCCTAGTTTTTCGTCGGCGACTCCCGACAACGCCCTGAGTCTAGGTTAGGAATAAGCAATTAAAGACTTCTGCAAAGGAGGACAAAGGCTCTTTGAAAGGTCAGCGCAAAGGCTACGAAAGGGCGCCCTTGAAGGACATTAAAGGGTTTTGAAAGGTTGATTAGAAACCTGCCTATCAAAAGCTACTAAAGGCTTTAAAGGGCTTTCAAAGAGTCTTGTTGCTCATTCTAGCCTTCCATTGCCTATCAAAAACGACCAAGCTTTGAAAAGCTTTGCATAAAGGGTGAACGCCGCACAAAAGGGAAAAAGGCACTCTAAAGCCGCAAAGAGGTCTCTTGTAAGCTTTAGAAATGCTTTCAATGGCTTTGCAAAAGCTCTGAGGACTCGCTGGGCACGAGTCTTCCGGGTCCATAGAAGATTCTTCCAGAACAATCATTCACAAAGCGGTTAAGCGCCCAGAGACTTCAGGGACTATGGAGAGAGAGGAAGGGCGCCTCCAAACTACTATGAGGATCCCGCTGCTGCTGATTCGAGCCTCAAAAGGCTTCGTAGGACCCGTTTGAGGGGCGCCAATCAGGGCCTGTTTGCGGAACTCGAGGGACTCGCTTTAGGGTTGTTGAAACGTTTCAAGGCGAGTCTTGGGATACTCGTAGTAATCCGGTATGAATCACTTGCCACGTCGACGTGCAGGTCTCTGCTGACTCATTGATTTCAGTCTGGATCCGGCGCTGGCCACTGGCAACGCGCTGCCAGGTTGTTTAAAAGCAAGTTGGCAATGTACCGCCAAGGGGGCTAAGGCTGTGAGGCGCGCCGAGTCGTTTACTACGAGGATACTCTCCGTGAAGTGGAAAAAGACTCGCCCTTGGCGTCTTCTTGTCCCAAGATTTCAGCGTCAACCTTGCGAAGCATAGTCTCCAGCTCTTGCTTTGAGTAGCTCATCAGTTCACCCAGCGTAGATGGTAAAGTAGTCTTGATAAAGAAGAAATAAACTCTAATCCTTTCTTTTTTCTATCTTCCAGCCTTTTGAGCAGCTTTCTCTACCCAATCACCAAAGTTATCATAGCCATTATCATTGACCCAATCATATGTTGGATACAATTGTGACAAGTATGTTTTCTGACCATTCTGTTCTATATACCGATTATCGAATGGATTGCTACCCTTAGTGTCTGTGAGACTATTCTGGTCTTTTACGTTGTGAATGTATATTCCAAGCATCCCATTTCCTTTGCGAGAACTCTGGTCTATTTCATAACCCACCCATCGTCTTTTGGATGTCTCTCCTCCTATCAGAACCACAGTAACCGAAGTACCGTCTAACTGTCTCATAATCCAACGTTTTATTGCTTCTTCTCCTTCTCTCTCTAGGCTTTCCCAACCAGCTTTATCGATATAACCAGCTTCTTCTATGTCGGGTTTGGTTACCCAGCTATTTCTGACCTGACTAACTCTCCAAATGTCTCTCTCATAATGAAAACTGAAGAAAACTCTTCTAACCATCTATATCACTTTCTCAAATATCAGTCTCAAGTCTTACTTAAATTGAATGGCACTAAGGTCAACATATATCGAAACAACAATGATTATTAGCAACAGTCCATAGAAAGCAATAAGTGTTTTAAAGAACATGACTCGAACTGTATGAGGAACTTCCTTTCCAAATCTCTTCTCCAAGCTATCTTTAGACATGTCTAACAAAAATTCATCATTGTTACTAGCTCTGTTCTTTATCAACCAACCATACAGCTTTCGATACAGTCTTTCCATTCTGAGAAAATAGGCATCATAAATCCAGAAAATAATCCAAGGCAAGAATGCAACATAGTGATGATAAGAAACTCCCTGAATAAGCAGAGATGCTACAACCAACGTAATCGCCCATCCCTTTATCAAGAAAGAATTGCTTGCCATTCTTGAAATAATGTCTTGAGCAATTTCACATTCCTTGAGAAAGCATTCATGTAAGTTTTCAGTATTTGTCATTCTGACTCCTTTTCAGACTTACTCTTTCAATGGGTTTATGGTTTGCTATACCAGTAGAAAGAAATGTCTTTTGAAAGTCTAATGGTTTCCAAGTGTCATTGAATTCCCAATATCTCTAGCAGCAATGCTTTCCACAGTTTACTCGATCCCAAACCACTGAGCCTTTGAGCCCTTCTTTGAGCTCCAGGGCAGCGAGGATATCGCTTTTTTCCTTCTGTTTTCTTAGGGCAACTTGTGACGTCTGCATTTATTCAGACACTCTCAACAAATTCATTCATTCTCTTTTCCCTTCTTCTTTCTAGGACGACCGCGCTCCTTCGATAGGTCTATGATGTCCGTCTTTGGTTCTTCCTCATCAGTCCAGACCTTTTTGAAAACCCTTCTGAAGTAGACTTCGACAACGCTCCCTGGGAGAATGTTGTAGGTTTCAGAGAAAATGTGTGGAAGATAGAGGTATGTTCCAGCGCCGCCTTTAGTAGAGACTCGGCAAAGCACCGAGACTCCAATTTTTTCTACTGCCGTTGGGTTTAAGGAGTCGTTTAGCGTGTTCCTCAGACAAAGTGTATGAATTCATACACTCCTCTACTTTCTGACTTTCTGGCAAGTTTTACCATCTCCATGACTATAAAAAAAACATGAATGAACCTTCTCAAGCCTTGGTTCATGCAGAGTCAAGATTTTTAATCTCGCTAGAGCTGAGCTTTTGGTCTCAAATCGGTTGTCTAGAGACCCTGCTTTTGACGTATGTACGCGATTAAATAACATATTGAACCATCTTCTCTATTGTTTTTTGAGGACTCTCAGTCGAAAAGGGCGCCTGATCCAGTAGCGCGAGAATTTCGTCAACGTCTTGCCGAAGCCGCTGAAACGCCGAGCAGACCTTGATCAAGTCTTTTTGCGACAACCGTTCCCAAGACACTTGGATCAAGAGGAAACGATTCAGCTGCTCGGCTAGGTCCTTTTTCGGCAATTTCTCCCAGGACACGTTTTCGACTAGCAGAAATCGGTTGAGATCTGCGGCCATCTCTGCTTTGCTTTTGACCTTCATTTTCCCACATCCTGTTCAGGTAGACTCAAGCGTCGACGTAGCTCTCTCATTCTGTCAGGACCCATTTCATGCTCAAGACAGGCAGCGTGGAATATTCTGCCATTGGAAATGATGAGTGTGCCTTGCAGAACTGCTGTGCGAAATACGTCCCCGCTTGGCAGGTCTGTGCTGCATATTGGGCACTTTCCATAGGTTCTAGGTTTCTCAGTTTCCAACATCCTTCGGGTTCGTTCATTCATGCATTACTTCTCTCCTCGAATTCTCTGACCAGATCTTGAATTCGGCCCCCACAGTCGACGCAGAGTCCATCATAGCGGCTTCCGTCAACAAACTGAAGCTGCCAAACCAAATTGACGTCATGCTTCTGGCAAAGAGGGCAAGTCCCCTTTTGAACTGGGTCCAGCGGCACGAGGCTCAGAATCGGGTTGTTGCCTTTCTGAAACTCTGATTGCAGCCAAGCGAAGAATTCTCGGACCGATGACGCTTGTGACGCTTGTGACGGTGTTTGTGCGAGTTTTTCCGGTTCTTTGTTTTTGGGCTGAGTTGGCATCTCTACCTGATTGCCAGATAAACTTTCAAAACTACCTGCCGAAGCGTCACTAGCGTCACTCAAGTAAGCCTTCAAGTCACTGCCCTTGCCCCAGTCGGACTGTCTTGCGACGCTTGTGACGCCTGGTACGGCATTTATGTGAATTAATCTGGCGCTCCCAGTTCTATCTCTTTCAATCTCCAGGCCCACTGCGGACAGGGACGGGGCCAACTCATTCAGAATTCGCGACAGCACGTGCGGTTTCTTGGGCCAAGCTTTCTGTCGAGTGCTAATCTTGAGATCTTTTGCCTTCTCCTCGAGCTCGCTGAAAAGTTGGGAAACGGTTCCGCTCCAACCCGTCAGCTTGTTCGTCTCCATCAGACTAATGAGGGCATCAGATATTGGGTTGGCGCGAACGGCTTCCAGATTTTGAGCGTTGATATTCTCTTCGTATGCATTGATGAAGCACTCCGGCTTGAGACCCAACGCCTGGGTTATCGCGTGTCCCCAGATAGTGTAGTCCGCCATTCTATTGAGTGATTCAAGTTTGACCGTGGGATAAAGATTCAAAGCCTTAACCAACACGTCTAACATACCTGCAAGAATCTTCGGTTGATCTTGGGCGAACCTGGCTCTGAGCTCGCTCTCCGTCTTGCGATGGTCTTTGGGTATAGCCTCGAGGCCTAGTAGAACGCTGCGCTGAAGGAGGTCTCCTCGCTCCGCGGCGATATTGATGTCGGTTAGCCCAACACAACGGTGGTACTGGTAGATTATGTCATCGTCATCGGTGTAGAGTTGGCGTTTGCTGACTCCTCCTCCGGTGACGGCTCGACAGAACACGTTGCTCTGCCATGGTGGAAGGCTCCCGATGTTATCGAAAAACGAACACCAGCTATGGTCCAGGTTCTGGACAAGCTCAACATACCGCGTTGGAAGCGAGAGAAGATCGAGTTGGCTAGGGTCGATGAGGAGCCGAATGATCCGTAACGCCCACGTCTTGCCGCTGCCTTGGGGTCCGAAAAGAATTATCACCACATGCGGGATGCCTGGAATAAGATTTGTGATGACAGCCACGACATAGAGAAGCTGGTCTCCTAAATGCTTGATGTTGGCATAGTCCAAGATGCTTCCTATATGCTTCAGCGATCCGTGTATTGGAATGGGGATTGGTTGCTGGTGGCTGTAGCGGCGGAAGAGGATAGGCGGGTGATTCACGACCTCCCAGCCTGCCCTAGTGACGTGGATTGCACGCCATTGATCATCGCAGAGATCTAGCCATATGCTTCCGTCTTCTCCTGGTGCTACTCGGTTGTAAAGCTGATGCTTCTCCCCATCGTTTGCCAAAGCTTCAAGGACGTTGAGAGCTGATGATAATGCCTCGCCGCTGGGCGCTTTCTCTCTGTCTCGCCAAAGAAGGCTACTCAGCCAGGTCTTCGTCTCCTTGCTTCGAAGCCTCATGGTGACCAGCGCCTCGCCCTTTCGGATCCGGATGTAGGGCTCTCGCCTCTCATCGTGAAACAGTGAGACACTTTCGGCTTGGGCAAGTTTGATCATAGCGTCTGCTTGGCTTTCTCTGCCCTCTTCGTCGCCCTTCGTGCCACCTCCAACGCCGGGCGTCTTGGGGCATTCAGGGAGACAATAACCCCAACTCTTGATAGAAACGCATGAAGCGGTCCTGGCAGGATTCGCGCTTGCCACTTGCGTCAAGCACTTGTCCCGGTCAAAGTCAGCCTGATGTCCAAAAAGCTCAACAACATCGACCTCAGACAAACCGAGCCGCTTGTATTCGCTGGCAATGGCCAGTCGCATCAAATGAGAAATGCGGCGATCCTTCTCTAGAGCCACTTCACAGCACATGCGCGCCTTGGTTTTCCGGCGCCTTTTCCTAGGTGCTGCGGTTTTTGTAGCCTCTCGCGATTTCCCAACACCGATGTGGTACAACCCGTCGTAAAACGTGCTCTCAAGGTCCTCTAAAACGGTCGGCTCATTGTCGTTCATACGAGTATAACCATTGCTGGGAGCCATGACGATGAGCTTGTCCTTCCCTAAAAGCTCGAGAGCTAGTGAATCGTGAAAACTGCTCACTGTGCCGGGCTGCTTTCTCGAATAGAAAACCCAGTGCTCGCCACCTGAAGGCGTCTTCTCAATCCTTGTGGCTAGAAGGTCTTTCAGGAACTTCTTTCCCAACTCCTTCGCATTCTCAGAAACATTCTTGACGTCGTAATCAATGGCACCCAGGTACAGTCCGTCAATCCTCTTGGCGCCACCTATTAGAGCAAAGCCGTCAGCTTGATTCCATGGCAGATTAATGAAATCATCACTTGACTGCTGAGAAGACTGAAGCTCTGCCCACTTGATTAGAGGCGTTTTTCCTTTGACCGGCACAATGTTCAAGCCGAGTCGCCAATACTCACTGGCAACCCCCTTGATATCTCGTTCAGCCTGCCGCTCTGTGTTCATGGCAATCCTCACTGTTTTTGCGTGGTTTTCTCGCTGGCCTTTTCAAGTGCCCACAAAACGGGAGCTGTAAGTTCATCTTTCATTTTGGCATCAACTTGACCCTCAAGGACAATGGCATAAAGGAAGCCCTCCTTTGCTTCAAGGCGATAGTTTATGCCGTGCTTTTGTTTGAGCGGCTGAAGAATTCTCGGTTCTAGAAAATTCTTGATCGGTTGAACGTCGACTTTGATTTGTAATGTCTGTACAGGAAGGATGGTAAGCCTATTCGATTCTTCAACAACCCTTGCGAGCAACCTGCTACCTTTGTACAACGCATTGAGCTCCTTCTTTGCGGCTTCCGTGAAGCCCTTAGCCTCTCCTACCTTAGCGAGCAACTCATCAATCGCATTCATCCTGAACTGGGCTGTGTCTCTGTCGATAATTAACACTGAAATCTCAAAATCTGATAGCTTCGAAACGTCAACTTGAGGCGTTTTTGCGTCTTTCTTGTCACCGGCTGCGTTTCGACTCACCTCTTTACCTCCTAGCCTCGTACCGAATTTTGTGGATGAACATCGGTGGATTTCCAAATCTAATGGTCCAGCCCTCGAGCTCGAGTTTGCCACCGTTGTTTTGGACCTCTCTTTTGAGGCATGGAACCAGGTCGGCAAATGTCCAGTACGCTGCAAACGCTGTGCCAACGCCAAACCTGGGGTGACTTAAGTGAGCCTCAAAATGTTTCGGGAACCGGCGCCAATCTCCGAAATGAAGTTCGTGCAGGCTAGTCATGGTCTTCTCCTTCAGGTTAACCGAAAATCTTTTTTGGAGAAAGAACAGAGAGAAGACCGCAGACCCCTAAAAGCTCTCTTGAGAACGGGAGGGTTGTCGTCTGTTGTGGGCGCCAGCGGGCGGCCCATTTTTTCTGTCAAGTTTTAGTTAGCCCTCTCTTTTCTTTTGAAGTCTCGTTTAGAGTTAAAATCAATCGTGACAGGTCTTCCGCTTTCGCTACCATGTTATATTCGTTGAACAAGTTCCAAATCTCCCCTTCAAGCATCTTCTGTGTTTGACTTTTCCTCTTCATCAGTCGAAGATTTGCCAAAATTACCTCAATGCTTGAAATAACTTCGCCCTGTTCCAAGTCCTGAGAAAAAATCACAGCCACAGAACCATTCGTCAAACAGTTGACCTTGCAGCCAAAAGCGCGCCGGACACGCGATGGGAAGTAAATCGTGCCGACCTTCTGAACATTCAATTCGAAGAGCTTAAACTCCGATTCCATGGATTCCATGTAAATGGAATATGGTCAAACAAATTAATGACGATATGGTTAGCAACTCCATGACAAAAATTGTGCTATGAGCTTCCATTTTTTGCTTTGGTTATAACAAAAACCAAAGCCTTCAGCCAAGACGTCCATGGGGCTTACACAATTGCCGAGTTCATTTTAAAACGCCACGATTTGCTGCGTTCATTGCAAAAATGAAAGCCTCTTTGTGCTGCTTTTCGCTCCCTAGCAAGTCCCTTTTAAAGGTAGCAATGGAGCCTTTAAGCTCGCCTTGAAGCTACTTCTTGATCCTTTAAGGAACGCTTTTCTCCCGTCCTCAGCCTAGGTTTTGACCCATTTTCACCAAGACGAAGGTCGCTGTTGCTTCTTCGCGTAGACATCGTCCAACTCGGTTCTCTTAATCTGTCTGTCCGAAGCTCCTCTTCTAATGAATATTCCCCTGTTGTTCAAAACGTAGGGCTTGTTTGTACCCTCAGGAATCTCCACGATAGTGACGGGTATTTCGTGTAGAACTTCTTGGTGAATCTGCACATCGATCGAAGGATCACAACTATCAGCTATCATGTCCACAATCTTGTCTTCAGCGTCTTCCTTGAAACCGCAGATCCGGCAATTGTCATCAACTCCAAGGAAAATGGATCCACCATACGTGTTGGCAAATGCTGCTACTGTTTCCAAGAACTCTCTGGAGTCGAGTTCTTTCTTGAACTCTACGTGTTCGTTTTCTCCTCTGCTGATCATGTCAAGAAGTCGTTCCTCGCTATCCTCTATTACTACCTGTTCTTCCCTTGACGGATATCTGTAGTCGAACTTCTTGCCATCTATGCTATCTCCCTCTTGGGCTGAGAGAATGTGAGCCTCAACGAGAAAGGGTTCTTCATCTGCCGTGAATACAGCTTGTCCGTTTTCTATGGGGATGTCATCTGAAGTATAGCTTCGGTCTATGCCCTTACAGTAGAACTTTGCTCGCAAGTCGGTCTGAGCGATACTTCCAGTCTCTACTTCCAGAGTTATTTTCTTCCCGGCGAGTCGCAAATACCTTATACGCGCTCGGTAATCTGGTACTCGAAACTCGATTTCGCTTTCTATGGTGTGCCAGTCTTCTGGAAGGTTCAACTCTAGGAGTGAGTCTACTGCCTCCACACCGCTTGGAAATAAAGGTAACCCTAATTTCGACAAGGAATCAGAAGGCATTGCTCCCTTTGCACTATCATCTATGCGAGCGTAGGCATAGAGCATCGGCCATTCGCTTGAAAATCGGCCATATCGGGTACGGCTTGAAAGAAACCTCACTTCGCCCATGGAAGCTTTTAAAGGAATCTCTGGATAGTCGCCAAACTTCAGTGTTTGCTTCTCGAAGATCGAGCTAGCAAGGTCAAGAGCAGCTTGTATCTTTTCCGTCTTCCTTATGAGGACGAACTCCCCATAGTCATATTTTGTCTCGTGTATCGGAGTCTCGCCTTTTCTTTGAAAATCTATTATTCCGAAGCATACTCGCCATTCATTTTCCTTGTTTTTGGACAGAGCTAGCCCTATGATAGCACTCTCGAAAGTCTCTTTGCGCTTATCTATGGCTTCAAGTATTTCTTGGAGTTTCTTTTGAGTTCGCTCATCAACAACTGTCATGAATCCACTCGCCAACGGACGTCCGCTACGCACTAATAAGGAGTGCAGAGATTTTAAGACCATCGTCAGCAGTAACTACGGAGCTAGCCTCGTAGTAAGGGTCTTTGAGAAAAAGAGAATCTAAAGCCAGACGTCAAAGCCGCGTGCAAAGTTCTTAAATTCATCGTGCATCATGGCGTAGGTGGCTCGGGTCTTGACAGCGGTTTTCATCGAGAGATCGACGTCGTACATTCCCTGGAGTTTTTCAAAAAAGGCAAGCTGCGATCTTGAGCCCCCATTATTTCTAAGCATTGACAATTGTGCTGTGGTTTTCTCTAATGCACTGAAATTCTTCACGAAATCACTGGTCCATGGCTGAAGCCAGGTTTGAACTGTCTTGCCTTCGACAATTAACTGGGCTCCTAGAACGAGTCTACTTGTCTGTCCATAGTGAGTGAGCGCACTTTTCATGATCGCGTTTAGTCCTGCTTTTCTATCCTGAACATAGATGACTTTGGTTCGCGCTTTCAAGCCGTCTTGGTGCTTTCTCGTGCCTCGGGCGCCGTTCTTCGGCTCTATTCTGACGTCGCCCTTTATTCCCGGCATGAGTCTGACTGGCCACAGCTCTCTTGAAACCGAACCCGTTTTTCGTGAAAGACTCACCGCGAACAGCGCAGCAATATTTTTCGGTTTCACATCCAGACACCAAGGAATATTTGTTATTTTTGGAATTTAAGGCTTAAGAGTCGAACGCGGCTTAATTTTCCATTGTTGTTAAATTTTATTAACAAATATGCTTTATTTTGGTGAAATAACTCTAAAAAAGGCTTAAATGCTCAGACAACTGATTTGATTGAAGTGAGGAGGTGACAAGATCAATGAATTGTCCCAAGTGCGGGAATAGCATTCCGTACCCAAACTGCCCACCAGCATCCAAGGGCTTTTGTCCGCACTGTGGCGGAGTCATTTCCAAGACAATCGTCAATAACGCTCCAACGTCAGAACCGGATTTTGGGGTGAAAATCGTAGAAAGAGGCACGGATCAACGTGGCTCTGCTCACAGAGGATAAACGCAACGATGCACGTCGCCCGCGCCGACCGAGGCTTCCGAGGGCAGGTTCGTCAAGCGCGTACTATTGTTTCAGTTACGCGTGCTTCAGTGGACTTAGCCTACATAATGAGCCAGTAGTCACATGGAAGCTACTCAGTATTGCACTCAGGTCGCTTCTTCCATCTCTTGACAAAATGAAGAATCAATTTTCCTTCTTTGTACTTTATCATCGCAACATCAAGGTCTCAGATATGGTTTTGCTCTTTGCCCAGAGACGTATTTGCACTTCAGAAAACTCTTTTATATAGTATCCATATAAGTCAAGTAAGAATTTTGGTGGCAGCTTTGAAAATAGAACCTCAGGATGAGGCAGCTATAATTAAAATGATCCTGAGGGATATTTTGAGGATTTTACATACAAGTTCTCAGCAAGATTTTTCTCAAAATAGAGTGAAACTGCAAAAAATAATTTTCATTGTTGCTGAGGAACTTGATATACCCCTAACAAGAAGCTGGTATCTCTATGGTGGGTATGTTCATAACGCAGATACTACAATCCCAATAAATGAGATGACCTTCTCATCAGAACCAACTTGCGACCAAATTAAGAACGCAGAGAAATTATTCGCTCCCGTACAATCGAAATATTCGAGAATCATGGATGAAACTGTTAGAAAGATCTTTTATACAAAGCTCAACACCTTTCTTGAGGAATTCTACCGAACAAGAGCACCTGAAAAGTATAAGCCGCTCTACTACAACAACCTCGCAATAGAAAGAAATTTCGAGTTAGTCAAGAAATTTGAACCCAAAACAAAAGGCATTATTCAACAGACACTTCTGAAATTCAGTCTAGAAACAAATGAATTTAGCCATTACAGACACTTCGCAAAAAACCTTTCTAGGTTAGTTCTTGAAATTGCTGATTCGTCAGATTTTTCATGTTTTTATGATTATACTAATCGATATATCGATTTGTTAGAGGATTATCTGGTTAAAGTGGATCTTGAGAGAGCATGGTTTTTGAATTGCTTGAAGCTCTTGAAGGACATGTATGAAAAAGCAGTCTGGAAACCCATTGCTCTTAAGATTTCATTGAAAACCTTAACAGGCGTATGCGCAGATAAAGTAAGAAAAAAACAAGAGGCTATTCTTTCAAATGCGGATTCATGGATTAGCAATTGCTTGGATAGCTTGTATGAGACGCTCGCAAAAAATGGGTTGCTGCTAACGCCTCATGAAAGGTCGCAATTTTTCAGAACAGTCTACGGGAAAGAAGAAGACTTTTTGGGGACAATTTCGAATGTCTGGAAATCCTACAAAAAACCCTGCAAGTAGGATTTGCTTTCTTGACACATGCGTCTATATCAATTATGGTGTGCACTTTGATTTTTTTCATAATGATTGCGTTCGCATTTTCAATGCATCTCACATGAGGCACACAAGCGAAAGTGTTATTTCAGAAATTGAGAATTTCAAGAGCTTTATGTCCGAATTTGGCAGAGACTTGAACATTGTGCTAAGCAGGAACAAAATAAAAGACCTTAGAAAATTCCGTGAAGCCATGTTTCAAGGGTATAATGAAAACCAAGGGATTTTCATTAAACAGTTCCTTGAAATCGTGATAACACGAAATGAAGAAGTTATTGTAAGTGAATATCGTGCAACCAGAAGAGAAGTAGAATCCAAAATAGGTGCTGTCTTGGAGACAAAAACGCAGAAACCTCTTATACCCATATCAAAAGATCAAGGCTTTATTGACTCGCTTGTCTGCATCGAAGACGAGGACGATAGACAAATTGTTGCTGATGCAGTTTTATGGGCAACTGGGTATGATAGTACGATATTCTGCACTTCTGATTCAGTTCATATTTTGACAAGTTCTCCCGCAATAAAGTCGACCATAAATAGTTACTATCATAAAAATTGTATAGATTTTAAACATGTCAGAGATATATGATTGCTTTCAATAATCCAGGTCGAAAGACTTGACAAAATCAGCAATTCGAGAATCTTTGCCAGGAAATAGTGAAAGCTGGGGTGACTGGGCAAATCGAGCCTTCGATGAAGCCAACAGGCGTAACAGCAGGACCAAGCCACAAACAAGAAAGTGCTTATTCCTTAAATCATAAGGTCAATGGGAAATGCGCCCGAGACTGCTCAAGAAATGGTTCGTAAGGTTTCAACAATCTTGTTTTCCAGCTCTAGAATTTTCTGTTTGATTACTTCAGGGTTTTCGTAGACAACTTCTTCGTACTCAAGTTCTCTGTATCTTGAAACGCTTAGGTCATAACCATTTTCCTTTATTTCTTCAATGGGAACAAAGAAGCAGCTGGCTTTTCTATCTTCGAATCGCTCGAGATCTCTTTTGCTGAATTTACTCAATATATCGGGAATATCGCCCTTTCCGTCTAGGAAAGTTCTCTTATCATCAAGACTGTAGCCGTCAGCTTTCATATCATAGAACCACACTCTCTTAGTGGGTTCTCCTTTTGTAAAGACTAGAACCGCCGTAGATACCCCTGCATAGGGTTTGAATACGCCTGAAGGCATTGATATGACTGCATCCATGCGACATTCCTCAAGTAATTTTCCCTTAATCTTTTTGTGTGCTCTAGAATTACCGAATAACACTCCGTCTGGCACAATAACTGCACATCTTCCGCCACCTGAGAGGATGTTGTACATCAGTTCAAGGAAAAGAATCTCTGTCTTCTTAGTTGTGATTGAAAATTCTCTACTAATCTCCGATTCGTTGATACTTCCCTTGAATGGTGGATTCGCCAAAACTACGTCATAGCGATTCTTTTCTTGGTTATATCTACTGGAAAGCGTGTTCTGTTCTCTTATGTTAGGTCTTTCAATTCCATGCATCATCATGTTCATAAGTGATATTCTTAGCATTGTCGTGTCAAAATCATATCCATAGAAAGTATGTTCTAACAGCAGATTCCACTGTCTTTTTTCCAGTTTATCTCCTTTAGACCCGTATTCGTTTCCTAACTCATCTGTTTTGATGAATTCCTTTGAAGTGTTATTTCTCAGGATATGTTCATAAGCAACAATCAAGAAACCCGCAGTTCCACAAGCAGGATCGCAAATACTATCGCCGATCTCTGGATCTACTAGGGAAACCATCATCTTTATTATGTGTCTCGGTGTTCTGAACTGCCCGTTTTTTCCGGCGGTTTTCAATTCTGAAAGTAGATATTCGTATAGATCTCCTTTTGCATCCCTGTTTTGTTCCTTGATATGCATATCATTGATTATTTTCACAGCTTCAATAAGAAGGGAAGGCGTTGGGATAGTGAACACAGCATGTTTCATATATTGAGCATATAGGGAGTCTTCTCCACCAAGTGTTCTAAGGAATGGAAACACTTTGTCTCTAACATGGTCTAAGATTTGGTTAGAAGGAAGATTCGTCCATTCCGACCACCTGCAATCATCATTAACCTTGAAGACGGATTCATAATGCTCTCCGCTTAGTTGAGCATTTTGTTCCCTGCCGATATCTTCATCTTCCAGTCTCCTCATGAAAATCAGATACGACATCTGAGTAATGGCAACAAGAGGATCCGATATTCCTCCGCTCCAAAATTTATCCCATAATTGGTTTATTTTCGATTTCAGTTCTGTATCTAGCATGCTAACTAACCTCTAAACACTTTTTGCACCAAAGCATTGAATAGGTTATCAATCTGTTTTTGTGATTTTCTTTGATGAGCTCTCATTTGTTCAACTTGGTTGGCTGTGGAAGCAAACTTGTTCTGAAGCTCAACAGGGGGCAAATACATACTGAATTTCTTCAAGAGAGTTGGACTGATATTTGACTGGTTTACGGCCTTTCTACAGCGTATAGAGAATAGTTGCTTGAAGAATCGGGTATTCAGCAAGTGTGTAAAGAATACAGGGTTTATGTTCTCTCTTAGTTTCAGCTTCACAAGATAAGACGCCAGGACTGCGTCAAGATCCATATCCCAACATGCAGTTTTGCCAACTAGTTCAGTGGAATTTGTCCTATTGAAAATTACATCATCCTTGTGGAGTTTTAGTTTCTCGAATTCTTCCCTTGGTAGTTCTACATAAGAGTGATTTGAAAGATCAAGACGACCATCATATGTAATGTTGCCCATTCCAACAACTGGATAACCTCTTCCATCTGAATTAGATTTGACTGAGGTCCCATACTGGGAATATTCAATGGCATCGTTAATCTTGATAACATCCCAGTGTTTTGGATTGTTCTTTGGATCTCCAAACATCTCCAAGAAAACACTATTGGGATAATCCTCAGATAACTTATCAGATTCCTTTCTCCATTGTTTCAGTTGATCTGCCCTTTCAAGAATTGCAACCATTTTTCTCAATTGAGGATGAGGTGGAATAACAACCCTGTATCTCTTTATGTCGCTAAGTCTAATTGACGGGTAGCTATCATTTAGGGATAGTTTCGATATTTTGGCCTCTTTCAGTGAATAGTAAAGATATTTTACCAGATCTTCATCATTGCCGTTCACCTGTATTATCGCAAGATGATTGACTACATATGAGTCATATTTCAGTAGTGCAATATTGTCAGTTTTAACAGACATTCCACTCTTTGGAAATACTATAGAGTTCTTAGGATATTTTCTTAACTTGTACTGGGTAACTGCGTTATCGTTCACCCTTTTGCAGTGCTCTCCCACGTATTTACCTTCAGTTAGAGAATTCAGATCACCTGCTTTCACGAAGACTTCATTTCCAACGTACCATTCTTCGCCTTGTGGGGCTCCTTGACCTGAATCAACCCTTGCAATTTCTTGGATCTTTACCTCTTGCCCCCCGTTTGGCAGTTTCATTGTCTTTTTCTCCTTAGAATATTACTTGGAACAGGGACAGAATCTTCTCTCTTCTTTCGAAGAAAAGACGTTCTTTCTCCCATGCCGAGTGTGATAATGTCATTCAGATTTTCAACAAAAACTGGTGAAACGTTTCTCAGAACCTCGACAGTTTTTCCAGTGTCAAGTTCAACGGACCATGTAAAGGAATCTTTGTTTCTATCGTAATTGATTATGTTTCTGCCTGCGACCGCATGTGGAACTGTGATTCTCATTTCTTTCAGGATTAACTCCCTGATCAGGTAAGCTGGAGACACCCCCTTCTTTTCACAATGTGCTCTGAATAAGGTAAGTTCATTACTCGGAAGTTTAGCAGAGACTGTTCGATATTCCATGCGTAAGCCTAAGTGCAGCTCAACTTATAAGTATTTATGTAAACCAAGGTTTACATAATTATCGCATCTTGATTCGATTACATTTTTCAATAATGAGTTTCAATTCCTCTATCTTGAAAAAATCAAGAGGACGCTCATTGGATAAAGGTGGATTTGCCAGATCCGGGAGTCCGATGCGTTTTCTATTGGCAAAGACCTTTTTCAACACGGCTAGAAATGCCAATTGCTTAGAATTGTATTCTGTTTTGGCAAGGACATATTGGTCAAACTCATATTCGATTAGTTCTTTTGGATCGGATTTCTCTGTAAGACCCATTATTTTATGCAGAAACGACAGAAAATCAATATTCTGATACTTTTGAACATTATCAACTGTGAGACCAGGTCTCAATGAAGACAGCTCGAACTCCAATTCCGCCAATTCAGGTGGCGTTATTCCTTCACCATCACGAATCTTCCTGATAATAGGATTTACGTTCAGGAATTTCTTCAACTCTTCATCTTCCTTGATTTCCATTAGGTATTTTTCTCTGAGCAAGACAATGTCAGGAGCATCCACCTGGACGATTTTCGTTGGCTCTGGTTCATAATATTTCATTAATGGTGCGATTTGTACCACTAAGAACTCAACGTCATTGAATGTTAGGTCTTCCCAGAAATCCTCTTGCAGTACACGTATTATAATGTCTCTGTTTTTCCTTATTTCCGTTAGATTATCTTTTCGGAGAATATTCTCGCACATCTCCTGAACATAGTGTCTGACGTTTTCTATCAGGTCTTTCTTTCTGTCTAAAACATAGCCAAACAGTTTTTCTGTCTGAAGTATGAAAGAGGAAATATTCGCATTCCTGCCCTGATTAAAGATCATTAGAGGTGCTATCTCTCTCATTAGTTCATTGACATAATTCTGGAGATTAAATGATTCTCCTTTTATTTTTTCAAGTGTTGGCAGTTTCTCCCGCAGAATGAAGGATTCTTTATCCAACTCGTCTATAGATGCTATAATCTTGTTTGAGATGATTTTCTTTTGATCTTCATCAAGGGATTTTTGTAAGAGTTTCACTCTGTTTTCGAATATCCGAGTAATAACATCTTTAGCAGCGGATTTTTCTTTTGTTTCTTCGAACTGATGATAATAGACATTAGAATGCCCTCCTATCTTGAAATCAAGAATTAGAAAATCATTCTTCTCTCTATTCGGCAACCAAATAGGATGCTTACAGGCTTCTCGGTTTCTTGTTCCTCTTCCTACCATTTGCCAGAACCGGATATGGGAAAAAACTGGCTTAACGAAGACTAGGTTGCACACTTCTGGAACATCTATGCCCGTATCTAGCATGCCAACAGACAAAGCAATCCTTGGCTCAGATGTTAAGCCAAACCGTTTTACCTCATCGTCTGCCCGATACATTTCAGACGTAATAACCTGAACGTCATTGCTGAGATTCGGAACAATGATTCCAAAGATTCTTTTCATGTGTTGGGCGTGTCTCTGACTCGCACAAAAGAATATAGATTTACAAGGCTTGCCTTCATCAGATTTGTAACAACTATTCATAAATTCTCTAATTATCACTTCATTGGTCTTGTCGTCCATGAACACCCGATCAAAATCTGAACCAGCATATTCGGCTTGCTCTGGATTGACTTCCTGCCGTCTGAGTTGATCCTTCAAAGCTTCCGTCAATGTCGAGCCTTTGATGCCGAGAGACAATCTCTCAGTGTCTATTATTTCCGCTTTGTACGGAACTAGAATCTTGTCGATAATGGCTTCATCATAGGAATACTCTACTGTTGGCTTACCTTGCTCACACCCAAATAGGTCGTAAGTGTTTTTTGTTTCGTGTTCTCTAGGTGTGGCAGTAAGTCCTATTTTGATGGCATCGAAATATTCGTCAATGAAATTATTCTTGTCATAATAGGATCTATGAGCTTCATCAAAAACAATTATGTCAAAAAAACCAGGACTAAACTGTTCAGCTAGCCTTGGCTTGCCACTCATCAGTGTTTGCACTGTGGAAACATACAATCTCCCAGTAGTAGAAAAACCCTTACGAAGATCTACAACTGGCTCGGTAAAAAACTGTTGAAATCCGCTTGATTCTGCCTGGTTCACAAGAGCAGTTCGATCGGCAATGAACAAAGCGTTTCGAACCATATTGGAATTTATAAGGCGATCAATAATCGCCATCGCAACTCTTGTTTTCCCAGTGCCCGTGGCCATCTCAACAAGAGCTTTTCTATGTCCTTCTGAGAAGTGTTCACTTAACTTCTGAACCAAGTATCTGTTCTTAGATCGATCAATTATCCGTGATTCAAATTTTGCGTCAGATGGATTTCTCTTTTTGCCATAGAGATCTCCTCTTCGCCTGAGATCCTCTTGACTAAAGACACCACTGACCTTGCGCTCTATTCCATCTTCATCAATGAAACGCCAGATTTTGCCATTCGTAAGAAAAATAGGCACTTTCTTAGTGGTTTGTTTTTCAATGTCTTTTGCGTATGTTCTAGCTTGAATTCGTCCCTTTTCCTCATTTTTGGAAAAATCTTTTGCTTCGATGATGGCTAAAACCGAATAATCTTCATCGAGCAATACATAGTCTATGAATCTGTCAACACCTTTCTCAGGGTGGCCATCATAGAACACAAGTTTTTTGTCGACAAAATCGGACTTGACGGAATTGACTTCTTCTTCAACGTATTTTGGAATCCATTTTCTCTTCGATATCTCAGGATCAATGTATTTTTCTCTGGTGCGTTTTTCGCCCATTGAACCTGAGAATTCCTCGTTTGACATTAAGTAAACGATAGAACTCTTATGATCTTATAAGTTGTGCTAAGCGCGAGCTAATCCACCCCTGAGCCCGCACCATCTCTAATGGACCTCTTTACCGCCTCCTTTCTTGCGAAGCTGATTATCTGGGCAACTGTAGCATTTCAGACCTTGAATCCACGTGCCTCCGTGTTTGCGACAGTAGACTTGACCTTCATTCGTAACTCCGGCTAGATGACTCCAGCAGAGAACCGCATGCACGAGCGCTAGCATTAACATAGCTAGCTAAGAAGAGCTTTGTTCATCTCCCAGAATTCAGAATCTTAGGAGAAACGCTACAATCACGTTCAAATGAAGAGCCCAATACATCTCATTTCTGAATCGTCGCCGATAGCACCACATAGGGCAGAATAGGCCTGCGATTCTTTCATATTCTGGTCCGCAATTCCCACAAAGCAATTTGTCCAAAACTCTATCTAGTGAATCTCTGAAATTCATGCAGCTTCATCTTCCTGTACGTTGTGGCGATGGCTTCGCCACTCCCATCTCAATACCATGCATGTCCCTAACCGTCATCTCGTTCGTCTATGATATTGAAATTATCCTGCATTTTCTTGTTTTGACGAAGCCGACGATGACTGCAAGCGATGGGTATGGAGACCGCGCATAGTATTTTTCTATCGCAACCCGCCTGCACTCATTTATCATGGCCCATGTGCCTTTTGTGTCAGATGGCAAAGCCGCGTTCATAGCAAAGACCAGATCAAAGCATTCGTCTTTGAACGGTAGCATACACGGGCTGCCCAAGACTATATTATCGTAGACTTGGAGTTGCTTAATCTGGTTGATGCGCTCTTTTGTGGCGCCAAAACTGGTGAGTGTCAGCTGGTAGCAGTCTTTGACTAGGCCGCCCCATTCCACATTTGAATAGCGCATATCCAAGTCTAAGACGCTGGCACCCTTTTCCGACCATTCGCAAGTCATCTCAAGCGTCACGTTTCCAATCACTCCCACTCCAGATACTGCAGTTTGAAGGGATTTTCGAGTTCTCTTTTAGCTCGACCATCGTCGCTATTGCTAGCGGCGATAAAGCTTGCCATCAAATATTCTGTACTCTTCTATCAGGACTATTCGTAGCCGTGCTTCATATTGGCAAAATCACTCTTGCACTTTCTCCACAAGTTTCTGGTCAAGCCTTTCTTTTGCCTCATGCAGCATTCGGAGCGTTGTTTCATCACCAAGTCGTTCAGCAAGCACCAAAATCAGAGTTGCGAATTCTCTTACAACTGAATCAAAGGTCTCTTCGTATTCCTTTATTTGCTCCACAATTGCCTCGATACGTTTCCGGAGGCTCGATATTTCTTTCTCTTGTTGAACTATCAAGTCTTGCAGTGGTTTTCTCTCTTCGACTGTACCCGTTACGTTGAGGTATTTGCTGAGTTTTGTGAATACCTTATCCAGCCTAGCTTTCGCAATGTATGTTTCGTCACTTTTTTCAACAGCTTTTCCAACCATCAATTTGGCCGCTGTTAAGCCAACGCCTGTTTCGATAGCGGCCCGCATGAGCAAACGTCTGAAACAGTGAAAAGTCAACTTCTGATTACCGGTCTTGATTCCAGCCTTTTCAGCCAAATTCTTCAGCCATACTCCAAAGCTGTCCTCATCAAGCGGGTGTTTTCCATTCGACGGCCAAAGAAACGGGGAAGGCTTCTTTCTCTTCCGTAGTGTCTCGAGATAGGTTTTTAGAGCTTGAACGGTCTCTGCGGACAAGAAGCCCTTCGTCTGAACATGCTCTTTACCCGTTTCGATGCTGAACGGAATTGGCGGTTCAGAGTCCAAGTTCGGCAGCTGTTCAACCTTGATCATTTTGAAGTCGCTAAGGCGCTGTCCCAGATCTTTTGCCATAAGCAGAATGGTTCTGCCCCGAAGGTCAGCAACTTTATGCATCGCCCTGAGGTCTTCAACCGTAAGCGGATAATCTTTCTCTGAGATCATGGTTTTCTTTACCTCGCTCGGGATAACAGCTGTGTTCAGGTCTAGATCAAAGAACTTGAAAAACTGTGTTACAGCAACGTAGCGGTTTCTTGCGGAGTTGATGCTGGCCCCGCTGTTGAGCTGTGTTCTGTGCCATTCCTCGACTAGCCTTTCGAATCTTCGTTTTTCTTGGGGACCCTTGCCCTGCATTGAGTCTTTTCTCTCTTGCAGAATCTCATTTAGCTGCTCAACCGAGTACGTGCCTTTATACCACTCTGCAAATTTTCTGACAGCATTCCGATAGGACTTGTTAGTGTTCTTGGCCTTGCTTTTCGCAATGTAATCCAGAAACTCTTGAGCACTCATCTCTTAATCGGCTAACTCTTTAGTTCCCTCTGAATATAAAAGGATATCTGCATCCGAAAGAAATTCGGGATAGCGGGAGATATCTTCGCCTGCCTAGGCTGATCTCAGCGACCTCATGGCGTTCTGGGCGTCTATCAGATTACTCAATCACTTTGATTTTTCATCGAGCAGCTTCATCGAGTGAGAGAGAAATAACGCCTGCCGAACCGGCACTCTCATGATAGACTTTGCCCACGCCAATGTCAGCGGCTGGCAAGGTTCTATAAAACCTTGATGATGGAATTCTCTATAGACGAATCATGCATAGGCGCTTTCGCGATGAGCAGTTATCGAAAGAATTATTTTCCTAGTGCTACAGATATAGGAAAGCGATAGGTATGTACGCCTGCTCAACTTTTAACTGGCTCTTTGGAAAGATGCTTCTCTCAGGCTTCAAGTATCGGGATAGAACCAGCATTATCAGCGATATTTTTGATTCGATAAACAGTGACCCTAAAGGAAAAACTAAAACCCGCATCATGCGAGACGCCAACCTAAGCCTTGACCAAGTAAACAAGTATCTGCACCATTTGGTGGTTTCTGGTGCCATTAGAGCCACAAGCCCCGTGGAGAGCCAAGAGTTGGCGAGATACAGGCTGACGTCGAGAGGGTTCTTGATGGCTAGGGATGCTGCAAAGTGGCGTTACGCTCTGGCTCATCCGCCCCGAAGAATGTAACTTGCATAGTGTGCGGGTCGGGTAGGGTGAAATTGTGAGAGGAAGTCAATGGATAAGCATTGAGTCTTGCTTCAGCCCGCACACTTGGTTCTGAACACATCTTCTATAATAAGCTAATGTAACAATTCTCTATAGTACGCCCCATCCACGAGGATTCTGTCTTACGGTTTTTATATTAGTCTGCATACCTATGGAGACTGCATCTTGAACTGGAGCCTCAACTAATGCTTGCAGTAGAGACAGAGAACCTCGTGAAAAAGTACGGCAAAGCAACGGCACTCAAAGGGTTAGACTTCACTGTCGACGAAAAAGAAATCATGGTTCTGCTAGGTCCAAACGGTTCAGGAAAGACCACTCTTCTTCTCATTCTAGCCACGGTGCTCAAGCCAACGTCAGGCGTGGCACGCGTCAAGGGCTTGGACGTTATAACGCAGCCAACTCGTGTCCGCCAAATCCTAGGCATCTCTTTTCAAGAGGCTCGTGGTTTTTGGCGCCACAAACCACCAGAAATACTGCGATTTCACGCCACCATATGCGGAGTTCCAAAGAGCAAACGAGAACCCATGATCGAACAAATTCTGAAGGAATTGGAACTATGGGATGCGCGAAACAAGCTTTTCATGCATTTGTCAGGTGGACAAGGAAAACGATTGGAAGTTGCCAAAGTGTTGATTCAACGTCCGCCATTCGCCATTTTCGATGAACCAAGCAGCCAAGTCGACCTCCGTGGCAAGCGCACAATATGGGAGCACATACGAAAACTAAGGGAAGAAGGCACAACCATACTCGTAGCCACAAACGAAGTCCGCGAAGCAGAATACCTAGCCGACCGAGTCACAGTTCTGGATCAGGGAAAAAGCGTTGTATGCGACACCGTACGTAGCTTGAAAGACAAGATTGCCGGGGGCGACATAGTTGAACTGCAAGTTGAAGCCTCAGACAAAACTGGCTTGCTAGAAGCGCTGGAGAAAATAGAAGGCACGGTGAAAGTTGCGTCCACCGAAGAGAATCAGTTTCGCGCCTACGTGTCAATGGCAGAGTCGTGGGTCCCAAAAATGACCAGACTATGCTACAAAAAGAACGTACGCGTAGTGTCGGTAAGAGTGACCGAACCATCCCTAGACGACGTCTTTCTGCACTTCACAGGTCGCGCTCTGGAGGCAACACCAACAGTTGGGTAACGTCACACGTATAATCTGGTTCGACTTGAAACATGAGTTGAATCCTCCCGTATGGATAATTATCGAGTGGTTGCTCTTCGGCTTGCAGCTTGCCGTGTACGGCGCGTTAATCTCGAGGCTAGTCACTGGAATAACTAACTATCTCCAGTTCTACGCCGTTGGCTTTGTGGTCATGATGACATTTGAAATCGGATCACACACTGGTCGCCACTTTGTCGAGCACGCTCATGAGGGACGATTGCCCTACTTGCTCAGTCTCCCCATCCCGCGCCGCACGTTATTTCTAGCAATAACTTTTCAAGGCGGAGTGGAACTAGCCCTGTTGCTGTCGGTTCCCCTTTTAGTGACTTTGTTGCTAATTGGAAACTTTACAGCGATTTCAGCGGTAGCCGTTGTGGCAACATTGTTTTGGCTAGGCTTCGGCGTGGCAGGACTAATGCTCGCTCTGTCCTTCATAGCTTTTCGCTCAGCCGACATCTATGCTGCAATCACAGCTGCGGTAGGTGCCCTAATAATTCGTTTCAGCACCGTGCTGTATCCCCTCATCTTTCTGCCCCCGCAATATGCCACCGCCGCCCTGCTAAGTCCGCTCACCTACGGAGCCGACTTGGTGCGGCTTTTCCTAGGATTCGACCCCAGTCTACTGCTAAACCCAGTGTACGCGGCAGCCGTGCTCACAGCTCTAGCAGTCAGCACTCTCGGCTTAGGTGCATTTCTACTTCAACGACTTGTTGAGGGCGTCAAAAGCGGATGAGCGAAATCCAACGCATACTGCAGGTTGCGCGCAACGACTTCTCCTACTTCTTCAGAACAAAATGGCTGATGGCTATACTGCTAAGCCTTAACTTATCAGACATGCTCGTTGTAGCTCTGGTTTACCGAAGATTAATGGACTTCAACTATTTCGAATTCTTCGTTCCAGCAGTCGTCGTTATGGGACTGTTCGCCGCTTCCCTAGACACGGGCAGACGCATATGGTTAGCCATGAGAGAAAACGTAATCCAATACTACCTGTCTCTGCCCATAAGCACCCAAGGACTAGTCATAGCTTACCTACTTGCAGGAGGACTCGCCGCTCTAGTCTACTCCAGCTCACTCCTCATAATCGCCCTTCTTGTCCTTCCAGCACAAGCAGTGTCAACCATATTCATTCTGCTACCGTTTCTCTTTGTCCTTGCCATGGGACTCGCCGGCATTGCAGCTACACTAGCAGCTTTTGCATCCACTCATGGAGAATACTTCTTCGCCTTCCAACAAATCGTTCAAGCATCGCTACTGACTTTCAGCACTGTTTTCTACCCAATCGACGTGATCCAGAATTACTTGCCACCCGTGCTTGTGAGCTTAGCCGCTGCAAATCCGCTCAGCCTAGCAGCAGAAGCCATCCGTCAATTCGCTTTTGGCGGTTTACCTGTGCAACCTTGGTTCTTGGCAAATATGTTGCTTGCAAGCATCCCCTTTGCCCTATTGGGCGCCTTCGCATACTTCATGGCTTTGCGCACCATGCAAGCCAAAGGTAAACTCTGACAAAAGAGAAATCAGCAGACATCAGCCGGTCTCACAGAGCAGAGAAGATTAACTTTAGGGCGGTTTTCCAGTTTGGCTGCAAGTGCATTGAGTGATCCGTTTCGTCATTTACGGCCGTGTTGAGCCACTGGCATTAGCTTCAACTGGGGATCGATGTTGAAAGAAAAACAGCAGGGCAGTGAGTCCTGAGCCTAACAAGCCACCGTAGAATCCGGCTCCAAACCACCATTCGGAAGGTTCGCTTTCTAGGATGCTCACTACAAACGTAATGGCTCCTACCAAGACGATTACAAACGCAAGTGAAGAAGCTATTAAGCCAGATCTAATTGTTCGCTTGTTGATCTCTCCCTTTAACTGCAATCCTTTAACCGAGATAAAGGAAGTGTAAAGCAAAGCTAGAACAACGACAAGTATTAATGCAACGGCTAATGGCGTGTCAATACTCAGACCGATCCAACCCCAACTTTCCGCGTAGTATCCATAGTTATACCAACCCGCAAAATCTTCAAGAACCAGCAGAAAAGCGCCCACAAGACTAGTTATCAATGACCCGACAAAGAAACTCGAAGAATTGCTTTTTGACATTCTCTCTCCTCTCTCTTGGGATATCTCGAAGATTCTGCGCCATCCTGTTTATACGACTTTCGGAACTAGTCGCCAAAACCCCAAACCGCTGCGACACCACCACAAAATCGTTCACAACCAAAGCGAGCACAAAACGGGATAGGCTCTGGCGCAACTCTAATGAACTCACATCGAAGTAAAGAAAAGGCACACACTTACAGACACGCGGAGATTGCTGCCAAAGCCACTTGCAGCGACAATAGCAGAAGCCAGCGTCGATGCTTTTTGAACGGCATCTCTTTCTCATTAGATCATGCTAAGACTGCCCGCTTGAGAAAGCGCTTTTTAACACCCGCCCATCCTAATCCATAGTTGGGGTGTATATAGTGGTTGACATGAGAAAACTTTTCGAATACAATGAGAGCGTGAGACACAGATATTTTGAGACGTTAACTAGGCTGTCTTGGAAAGAGTTCACCATGAACAGAGAAGCGAGCTTTCACTCAATCAGAAATATTTTCATCCATACTTTGGGCGCGATAGACTACTGGCTAGATTGCCTGCAGAAAAAATCCCTTCATTCCAAGAAGAAGTTCAGCGAATATAGGTCCTTTGAGGAAGTCAGAGCTTACATGGAATTTGTGGAAAAACGAGTTGCGGATTACTTTTACTCACTGCCGGATGACGGGCTCAACAAGAAGTACACGCTCAAAGGCGACGACGGAACAGTCAAGGTGACAGCGGAAGACATTCTAATTCACGTATTCGAAGAGGAAGTTCATCACAGAGGCGAATTGATAGCGCTCCTTTGGCAGATGGGCATTGAACCACCCTCCATGGGCTGGAAAGGACTTTAGCTGCGAATTCAAAGAACCCAAAAAAACTGCTTCGAAAACATGAACCAAGAAGGAGATCAGCAGACCGCTCTCCAGGCTAGAGACACTTAACTATAAGTTGCCTTTCTAGTTTAGCCGCAAGTGCATTGAATGATTCGATCCATCGTCTACAGCCTCGCTTTGCCGTCAGGAACGCTTAGTCGAGACCTAAAACTGATCTTTGTCTCAAACTTTGTAGGCGCCGTCGGCGACGGCCTATACGCTTACATTCTGCCCATTTATATCCGAGGCTTAGGCGCTTCTTCAACCGATGTTGGCTTTCTTTTCTCAATTTTCATCCTGAGCACTGCATTGACCATAATCCCAGGAGGCATTCTAGCAGACCGCTACGACCGAAAAAAAGTCATGTTTCTAGGCTGGCTCCTCTGGGTACCAGTCCCACTAATGTTCTCAGCCGCAACCCACTGGACTCAACTTATCCCAGTCATGGGATTGTACGGCTTCTTCCTCAGCGGACCCGCAACAAGCGCCTACGTCATGACCTCTGCAAGAAAAGACAGAGTGACACTCACATACACTTTGATGAGCGCATCATGGTCGACAGGCTTTATCTTCTCTCCAGGACTAGGCGGATACCTTTCGACAACCGTGGGAATCTCAACTGTGCTAACCCTGTCTTTCGCTCTCTACGCTGCCGCAACAATAATCCTTCTCTTCATCCGCAGCCAACGCGCAGAACGATCCTCAACTCAGCAGGAACAGATCAACTTCGGCTCTTCTCACGCCCGAAGAATAACTCTCTTGTCGATGTTCTTTGGACTCGTTTTTTTCTTTCTAAACCTAGTCAGACCTCTTGTGGTGCAATTTTTTCAAGATGTTTATGCTCTTGAAAGCTTTGAAATAGGAGTGATGGGCTCCGTTGCGTTCCTAGGTTCAGCTCTCTTCTCAATTCTTCTAGGTAAAGCCGGCGACAAGCTGGGCAAGATGGTGGCCGCCGCAGTCGCACTGCTCATTGGAGGCTTCTCATTCGGCTTATTCATATATTTCACCAATTTTTTCGCTTTAGCATTTGCATCTTTCCTAAACGGTGCATCATACATGCTCTGGTCGCTCATGGGCGCATCCGTGGGCTCAATTGCACCTCAGGCTTCCAGAGGCAGATGGATCTCGCTAGCTCAAATGTCAGCTACACTCTCCGCAGCAATTGCCCCATACATCGGCGGCGTGCTATATGAGCAGTCACTAGTTGTACCATTCTACGTGATCATTGTAGCTTCACCTCTCCTTTCCCTCGCAGCCTTGACAAAACCATTCAAAGAAAAACGCCCAAAAGCCGAAATCTTGGCTGGATAGCAAGTTTCTTATCCACTCGATTTCAGAAATAGAGCAATCAGAGTGAAAACCATGGCAGAACAGAAAAAGAAGAAATACTATTACTACAAAAAGAAGGAGAAAACAGCTAAGGAAGTAAAGAAAAAAGCAGCCAAAAAGAAAAAGTGAACAGCTACCCGAGAAACTTGGGCAGACATCGTTGATCGCTGACCGGGTTAAATCCGCTCAACTCGTCAACGTCAACGGGAATCACAATCCTAGAAACCATGCCATGCAGGCTGTAAGGTAACCGTATCAACCGCATGCCACCAGTGGTAACCCACTCGTCAATCAAGAACCCCTTTTCCTTAAGTCTCAAGGCCAAAGCTCGTCTCCGACGACGCGTCCATGTGAAGGTTTCAACGTCAAACACGTGTATGTGGAATCCTCTGCCCGAATAAATCATGCGCATCTGCGAGAACTGCTTTGCCAATTCTTCGTACAGCTTGATTGCCTCTTCCTTCACCATATTCAACTCGATTTCGCAGAAGGCTAAACCTTGACGCCTCTTCATTTTCTCAGCTAAGGTTCCATGAACCGGACAGGTGAGGTTTTCTGGATCCAGATCGAACGCTAGTTCCTGTCCCATGATGCGCTTCGTCTTGCCATAGACATTTCTGTCATAATAGGCAGATTCGGGAAGAAACTCCAAAATCTGCTTTTTGACATCTGCTAGGTCCCTGTATTCGTCGATAATTATCGTTGTGGAAGCATCTTCCTCGAATTCCTTGGGAAAAATGCGCGTATGCCTTCCAATAATCACTGCAAACTCAACACTGTCTTCAGGACTCCATGTCTTAAACCATCCACTTAACTTGACAACGTCGAACTCGTTTTGATAGAACATCTTTCTTTCGTGTAATGTGGCATATCGCATGCCTTCGGGAAGATTGTACCGCGTTTTCACCTATCCAACTCCTTGACAAGAGAGCAAAACTTGGCATTATGCAATATCTACTGATTCTTTCCAGCTTCAACGAGCCATCCAGGTTTTCCATCAACATGCTGAGTCAGGAACTCAGCGAAGTCGCCGTTCCTTCTGTACGTGTCTACGATTTCTTGATTCACGAAGATGTTGACTTTTTTCGCAACTGCCTTTGAAACCAGTTCTGCCACTCCCACATGCCTTCCACCTTGTCTCAGTTCCGTTTCCAACAGTTTGACGATGTCAGTGTGCTTTCGTTTGATCTCGACAACCCATCGCTCATCTTCTAAACGGGGTCCAGAAACTGTTGTCGACCGTCCAAGATGTTTTTGCAGAAAACGTTCGCATTCAACTCTCTTCTCCACTGGCGGTCCCAAATGCTTCCTCGTCAGCGGCAGAAAGCGATGTTCCACCTCAAACAGCAGAACGCTCAAGCTGGCTTCGTTGCTCCAAACTGCATCGTTGATCACGTGGAAATCGTTCTGTTCAAGCATTTTGCGAAGTGATCGTTGCGTCTTGTAGAGCTGACCCCACAGAATGTCTGGAACCGCTCCGACCTCGCCAATTCCCACGAACACAAGTGCCGTGGCGCTTTGTTTCATCCTTGCGACAAGCTGCTTTTCACCCAGAGGTTTCATGGGTTTTGGGAGGAAAAACTCCCTAGTAGGATGCTGAAGAAACTGTCGACTAGCCGTAACAAACTCGATTAGTCGCTCGAGGCGAACTGCAGATGCAACGTTTCTCCCCTTATCAACGGGGTCGACAACAATCAACGGCTCCATGAAGATCTTTGGAAGATCCTCTTCCTTTCCCTTGTAGTAACTTTGGTAATCGACTACCCATGGCTTTCTCCAATTTGCCGCAGTTTTCAAGACGTTGGCAAAGGTGCTGTAATGAAGTGTTAGAAGCTCGCATAAATAGCCGCTGAAACCTCCAACCTTGATTTCTGCACCGTAGGCGCCGACGCCCTTCATAAACCGCTTCACTAAACGGATTTCACGCCGCAACTCGTTATTCAACCGAGGTTTCACAAAATCGGTGTGATAAGGCGTGCGATCGGTTGCGCTCAGCCATTCGCCGGGTTTTGCTTCATAGCAGGGAACTATGTTTACACGGATTGAATCAACGAAGGCTTCAAGGTAGGGATGCTCGGCAAAACGTTCAACCTGCTTCGAGCCTTTTGTTGCCTCTTTGGCGATGTTTAAACACACTGTTCCAAGAGCCTTCCGAGGCGTCGAGGTGGGCAGTTGCATGAAAATGTCGATGTCAGGCTCATCTCTAAGCCAAGTGTCCTTCGCAACTGAGCCTTCAATTCTCACACGGGCTTCAACCTTTGCCTTATCAGCCGCTGTCTTAACGCGTCTTACAAGAGTATCCGCTAAGGACAAAACTTTTCTTCTCTCGTTCTCCGAAGGTGTTATCCTCTTCGCTATGTCAGCTAGGACTCTTTCAATGATTGAAGCTGAAGCCATTTCCAACCCTTTAGTGGCAGACATCGCGCAATGTTGAATAAATCGGACCTCTAGGCGTGAGAACACTCTTCTTCAACTTTAGGCAATCTGCTCTTACTACGCCGAAATCAAAGTCCGTCAGCTCCTGTACACTTCGGGCGAGTTCATTCTTGTTGCGTCCGGTTTTCACTCTTGCCAGTGTCAAGTGAGGGCTGAACCCTTTCGGATCCGGTCTGAATCCCAAACTTCGAAGCTTCGATTCCAGTTGACTTGTCACGCTTCTGAGTTCATCTGATCCTTTTCCCATTCCTGCCCAGACGACACGCGCGTGATGCATGTTTGGAAAGGCGCCTAAGCCGTGGATGTCACAGTCGAAGGCTGAGAAAGTAATTTGTTTCATACCTTCATGAACCTGGTCAACCATGTCTCCGTGGATGTCGCCTAGAAAACGAACCGTTATGTGAACGTTCTGAGGTTCAACAAGCTTCAAATCGGCACCCGTTTTGGCAAGTAGGTCTTGAACTTCGGTGAACTTCGTTAGCACTGATGGATTGTTGATGTCGAAAGCTATAAAGCAGCGAATCATTTCCGACATGAAATTGTAGCCCTCTTTCCCTTTTACTTTCCCACTGCTTTTAAACGTGTCTCAGTCTTGAACCTCACAAGTGGCTTTAAAAATCTCATTGGCGATATGGGTCTACGAGTCTTGGTGCAAATGGATAAGAAACACATCATTGGGGTAGTGGGAATGCCAGGCGCGGGGAAGGCTACCGTCAGAAACATCGCAGAGAGCAAGGCATACGCAGTTGTGATAATGGGCGACGAGATAAGGGAAGAAACCAAGAAGCGCGGCTTGGAACCCACACCCGAAAACATTGGCCAAATCATGCTCAAAATGCGAGAAGAAGAAGGCCCGACAGCAGTTGCGAAAAGATGCATTGCCAAAATCCAAAACGCCAAGACCCGAATCGTGTTTGTTGATGGCGTGCGTAGCCTCGATGAAGTCAACGAGTTTAAGAAACATTTTGCGAGCGTCAATCTCATTGCAGTTCATTCTTCGCCTGAAACAAGGTTTCAACGTCTCTCAAGAAGAAAACGAAGCGACGATCCCAAAGGCTGGGATGTCTTCTGCGAGCGTGACCTGCGCGAATTAAGCGTGGGTCAAGGCGACGTTATCGCTTTAGCCGATTGGATGATTGTGAATGAGCGAACCTATGAGGAATTCAAAGCCAAAGTTGGCGAGGTTGTGGAGGCAGCATTTCAAAAATGGAGAAAATAGAAGTCCAAATCGAAGTGGAAGTTAACCCAACTGAAGACGAAGCTAAAGTGAAACGAGCAGTAGAGAACATGTTCAGCAATGTGCAGTTTGCTTTGAAGCCTCTAAAGCGTGGGAGTCTGTTAACCGCTGGAACAAGTGGCACCGATGGGTTGACTAAACTCCACAACGTGCTAAAGCGAGAACGAATTCGAGCAGCAGCAAGAGTTGTACTGTTCAAAGGGTCAAGTGAGCGTTCAATCGTGTTCTACCTGAATAAACAGGTTGCCTACGCTGGTCATGTTTCGTTTTCACAGCCCTTCGGCGAGTCTCCTCTTGGCCCCATCAAAGTAGAGATTCAATGTGAAGATCCAGTGCAGGTCATCAATTGGCTGGCTCCCAAGATGATCTAAGGGCTGCTGCATGAATTGATGTATTTGTGTTGAACGTTGACACGTAGGGGTTTATTAAATCGTAATACACTCGGTTTTCTTTGAGTATCCCCACTCACGAGCGATAACGCATGGTTCACCGCCAACTTGGTCAAGGCACAAGCAACGAAAGGCGAAACATAATCATAGACAACGTGCTCATTCGAATGCTCGGACGCGAAGCCACCAAGACTATCTACCACCATCTAGAGAACACGCACGCAGTTCAAAAACAACAAATTGCGCAGGAGATGGATTCTTTCAATGTTGCCTTGCGGGAGTGCTTGGGTTCAGGTGCCATGATTATAGAGCAAACAATCCGCAAGAATATGGAGCTTGACGAGCTAGAAGACGAAACTAGCCTTCCAGGCAAGACAAGAATACTGAAACTGATATGAGCCTCATGCTCCATGCAGCCAGCGAGTCAAAAAAATAAAAGCAAGCACTGCATTCTCACTTATTCCGGAGTGCCCTTGCTTGGACATTGGCTTGTCAATGCTCTTTTGTTTAGGCGAACCATTTTCCACAATGCTTACGCATTTGACAGAATTTGATGTGCGATGCGTAGAGCTAGTTGACGAGGGCCTTCACTCCCTTAATCAGAAACGAGTTAACGCGTTGAACAGGATTCAACGAGACACAGGTCTCGAGTTTGCGGTTCACGCGCCTTTCGTTGACATCAACATTGCCTCTCCCAGTCCAGTGCTTCGCCGCGTAATGCTCAAAAGACTTGAGAAGTCGTTAGGCCATGCTCGCCAGTTGAAGTGTAAACAATGGGTTTTTCATTCTGGCTGGAAGTCAGGTGTAAGCGAGTTTTATCCTGATCTTGATTGGCAACTCAACCTTCGCTCAGTAAGAAGTCTAATGGCAGTTAGCAAGAAGCTTGGCGTCGACATAGCCATGGAGAACACGCCGGAGCCTTTCCATTTCCTAGTTAAGCGCATGCGGGATGTTGCATTGTTCTACAGCGAATTGGGCGGGGACACTGATCTGGGCATAGCTTTTGATGTGGGCCACGCCAACACAACTAAGGAAATCTTCGGCTTCATAGATCAATTCGGAGCCAGAATAGTCCACGTGCACGTAAGTGACAACGAAGGAAAATACGATCAACATAAAGGCGTAGGCTACGGCAAAATCGATTGGGAGGCTGTGGCGAAAGCCCTCAAACGCATCAACTACAAGGGCGTTGTCATATGCGAATCAGTGAGTCACGTGCTTGAAAGCATCGAAACCATGAGACGCGTTTTCACCTAGAGACTCTCACCGTTTCTGGCTTCCTTTCTTGTTTTCGAGCGTACCCAAGTAAGCAGGTAAGCCTTCAATGTCCTTTAGGTCGCGTCCCACGAGCCCATAAAGCTGGTTCCAGAAGTTTAGGTTAGGTTTGATTCTCGTTTTCTCCAAATGCTGCTTCAAGCGATGCGTCCACTCGACCCCACGTCTGTCAAAGTCCAACAGAAGAACAACTTCTTTGACTTTGAGGTTCTCAATTTCGGTCAGTATGTCCAGGAAGGATTTACCTGATGTCTTTGAAGAGACAATCTTACCTTCAATGTTCAGTTGTCGCAGTGCGCCGACGTCTTTTTGTCCCTCTACGATTATGGGCACGCCTTTAGTTGATTCGACTGCAAGTTTCTGTATGAGTTCGGTGAGCATCTCTGCTTTTCTTTCTAAAGCGGTTGGCAAGCTTTTTCTACCTTGAGACTTCTATCTGCCTCATTCTTTCGAGATTCTTGGGGTGTTTTCGGAAGTATTCTCTAACCGGGCTGAGAATTTCTACTAGTGAATCCGCGACTCCTTTCTTGAGGTCAAGAGGGTGCACTTTTCTTTCAACGTAGGCTTTCTCCAAGTTTTCATAGCTGTTGAAAGTCTCCGAACCGCCATATTTTGATGGACGAGTTACTGTTAGGCTTCCCTTTTCCGGGAATATGGTGAGTTTTGCGATTTCCATAACCGGATTGCCTTCCGCCTGCTTCGGCGGACAAAACGCTGCCTTGAGTTTTGTCTCGATTTCTTCGGGCGAATCGTGCACGAAAATGCAGCCCTCGGGAACGCTTTTGGACATTTTTGAGCCGATCCTAACGTTGATCTCAGCGCTCTCATCAAACTGCTTATCTGTTTTCTGCAGGCCCTGCAAGCTTACGAGGAGTGGCGTGTGCACACATACGGGTTTTCTCCACCCGAGCTTTTCTGCTGCGTCTCGAGCCAGCATGTGGGCTTTGCGTTGGTCGATGCTTGCGCAGGCAACGTGGAGTTCCATCTGAAAGATGTCTGCTGCTTGTAGGCAGGGGTAAAACAACCAAGCGGTTTCCATGTCAGTTAGGCTTGTCTCACGACCCATGATAGGGAGGGCGCGCCAAGTTCTCTGCAAGGATGCGCTCTTAGCTATTCTTACCACTTTTTCCCAGTATTCAATGTTTTTGGCCAAGTCTGAAGTCCATGTGTAACGTACACTTTCGGGTTTAATGCCTAAAGCTGTGAAGCATTCTTTGAAGTATTCGCCGCAAAGGCGTATGTTGTCCATGTTGCCGCCCAGTTTGTTGTTTATCCACGAGTGCCAGTCAGCCAAGAAAATCGTGAAGTCGAAGCCTGCCTTCACCATCTCTTTGATCTTGGAGCCGCAGACCAAGCCCATGCCAATGTGCATGAGTCCACTTGCTTCGTAACCCCAGTAGGCTCTCGGCTTAGCCTCACTCTTAAGCAGTTCGCGTAGCTCTTCCAGGGTAACAACTTCCTGAGTGTTCCCTGCCACAAGATCCATTCGTTTCTCCAAGTCCAAGGTGAAACGCCTGCCTTCCTACAGTTGCATTGGGGCTAACTATAAAAGTTCTCTTTTCTGTCGCGGGCGTTGTTTCCCGTGAAACTAACACTCAACTTCATTGTTGGAGCGATGCGCCCCTCTCTGCTGAGCTCTCTCTGACACGGGAATTTTCGCGCCCGCGCCCACCGTGTCTCATGTCTGGGTAAGCCCTTCGTCACGAGCAAAGGATAGCTTTGTGGGACTATCCGGCTTCGGTTGGGTCCGTTTGCATGAGTCCTCGCATCGAGGTGGCGGTGGGATAGCTCACCAGAAGGTCATCGCTGGAAAAACAAGAGCGAAAACCGGGAAATAAGATTTTTGAAGGCTGAGTGCACATTGCCCTTATGTTACTTGCCTAAAGGTTGGCATTTTGGACAAATGAAAGTGCTGGTTGAACCCGTCTTTATCTTCTGAATCGTCGTGTGGCAAACAGGGCACGGCTTCCCTGATTTGTATGCAATTTTGAACTGATCTGCGCCGTAACGGCCTTTTTTGCCGTAAAAGTCTTTTTCATAGGCTAATCCGCCCATTCTGATGCTCCCGTTAAGCTCAGATCTCATTGACTTGTACAAGGCCTCTGTCTCTTTGCTGGTCAGTGACGAAGTCTTTCGTTGAGGATGTAGCCTTGCTTCGAAAAGCATGTCTTGAACGTAGACGTTTCCGATGCCCGCAATATTCTTTTGGTCGAGCAGGAAAGTCTTGATATTGCCACCTTTCTTCGCCAGTAATTGTTTGAAATAGTCTAGTGTGAAACTCTTGTCAAGAGGGTTCACGCCCAGTTTTCCAGCCAGTTTGTGTTCACCGAGCTTATCCTCGCGCATAAGGTGCAGGTAACAGAACCACCAGACACGTATGGTAAAGCCTGTCTTGTCAATCAACACGAGTTTTATCTGATATTTCTCAGGCAACTTGTCGGCTGGCTTAAAGTGAATCACGTCTGCACCCATTCCAGGGTTAAACAGGAGAACGTGATCAGCGCTAAGTTTGATGAAAAGCCACTTGCCTCTACTCTCAACCGATTTAATGACTTTCCCAACTACAGTTTTCTTAAACTGCTCTAAGGGCATGTTCAAGCACTTGGGATTCGCTATCTCGACTTCTGCAATTCGTCTTCCCACGGTTTCTTTTGCCATTTGCAGGCTCAGAACAGTTAATTCAGGGAGCTCCATTGACAACGCCTCTTTTGACGATTCTTATGATTTGGGCTATTTTTTCTTCACTTTTTCGATTATAGCAATATACGGGTTGCCTGAATCGATGAACCACTTAATCGTCCATCCAGTGTCGCTGAGTATTTCTTCCATCTCCTTCTTGGAGTTGTGCAGTAGGTCAAACCATTTCGTCACAAAATTGTGGAATCTTATACGTATTCTCCATTGTCCTGGCAGTTTCCCCCTCCTCTTGTTCAAAGCATAATACTTCAGTTGTGCAGGATTGTCTGTGACATATGGGTCGACGGCTTCAGCAATGATTACAGCATCGTCAGAAGTCATCCGATGAAGCTTCCTGAGTACTCTGAGCGCTTTTTTGGGATTGCCCAACAGGGCGAAGTTGCCTCCCAGCATAAGAACCGTTTCAAAAGCGTTGGGCTTGAATTCTATATCTTCAAGCGCCATGACCTTTGCTTTTTTCACACCTCTAAGCTGGCTGACCTTTATAGCCAAGGGCGACCTGTCGATTGCGACCACGTTTAGACCCTTGCTTTGAAGGTGCAGTGAGTGCCTGCCAGCCCCGCAGCCGATGTCAAGCACTCTGCCTCTAACCCAGTTCATTGCTTTCTTTTCATGTTCCGCCCAGTGTTCAAAATCCTCGAAATACATTCTTGTGTTGGTTACTTCAAAGTAACCGTCCTCTCTTTCTATGACCTCGAAGCTTTTTCTCTTCTCATAGAAGGCTAGCATCGCTTGACCGACGGCATCTTCTTCAGGTTTTACGTTTGACCCTTCTTTAGAACAGTGCTTCAAGGTCGATTTCGAAGGCATTTGTTGGTTTCTCCAGTTCGAAGTTGTTTAACACCGCGGGGTGTATCTCGCCCAGTATGCCCATCGCCCTACGTTTTAGCTGGATGATGGCTGTTCTGCCCTCTATGAAGCTGGGGTGGTTTGTCGGCTTGATTTCCCAGCGCTTCACTCCCATATTGTGTAGCAGGGCTTCAACCGTGGACTTGATTTCCGTGAAGTTGGCCGTTGAATGCGATGAAACTCCAGCAATGTGGAGCCTTCTCTCAACTCTGGTTTCTGCACGTTGGTTTATCTGTCCAACGTCTGAGACTTCGAACAGACGCTGAGGGAAGCTCTCATGCTTATTATCCATGAGATTTTTCATCAAGTTGGGCAGTAGGCTCTGGCGCAATATCGTGCATTCCAGCGAAACTGGATTGGCAAGTTTAATCACATTGCCGGCTTCTAGGCGCATTTTCTCATAATGAACCACTTCATTCGTCAAAGTGAAATTCATAACTTCCGTGAATCCCAAACCAATCATGATCTGCCGCACAATACCTGCGGTTCGATGGACCGGATGCTGCTCGCCAATAGTCAATCTTTCCGGAATTGTTGGCTTCAGTCTGTAGTAACCATACCCGATGGCCACTTCCTCAACCAAGTCCACTTCATGCAACACGTCGATTCGATACGCTGGGACAGCGACTTCCACGACCCCTTTGCCTGCGACTCTAGCATCCAACCTGCATTTTCTTAAACTCTCGATAACCTCTGCCTCAGACAATGCAAGTCCTAGAAGCTGGTTTGCATAATCCACTCTGAGCTTCATTCGTTGAGGAGCTAAGCTAGGTGAAACAATGGTGCGGTCTGGACACTTTACGTGAACCTTTTCCAAGGTTCCGCCCATGTCTGACAAGGCAGTGGCTAGGATGTTTAGGCTACGTTCTACAGCGGCGTAGTCCGTGCCAGTCACATCTAGGAACAGATTTGTTGTCTTGTTCGTAACGCGTGTTAGCTCACCGTTGATTACCGGCGGCATGGATAGAACCTTTCCTTCCTTATCGATAAGCAGGGGATACTTGGGCGCCCAGTCGACAAGATGCTTATAGGCCATGCCCTTCTCATGTTTCTCCAAGATGTCTCTCAAAGCCATCTCTTCTCTGTGATCCAGAGGCACGAACTTCGCCTTGTCCGGTTTGACAGCTGTATACTTGAAGGGTGGGTTGACAACGTCCAAGTTGTGCACGCCAATTGAGGCTTTTTTACGATTTCTGCCAATGCCCCAATGCAAGTCTTCCTGCATTTCCATAAGATCGACGACAGCTTCCTCATCAAGTCGTATGTTGCGAACAACCGCAGCCAACATGTAAGGTCGAACTTTGCCCACAGCTTTGGAAACTGTCAACTTGATCTTTCCGTCGAGAATCTTGTATTTGGGCAGACCAGTTTCCCATCCCATCAGGCCTTTGAAGGCTCGGGCAACTCCAGCGTAACTGCAGAGATCGATCCTGTTAGGGTTGAACTCAACTTTCACGTATTCTGAGCCCACGTCTTCCAAGTCAAAGCCAACCCAAGGTAACCATTCAGTCATTTTTTCAACTGTGACGTCTCGTCCAACGAATTTGCTGAACCTTTCACGCTGCAATGTAATCACTGGCATAACGGTGTCCTCCTAATCCAACTGAGATTATTGCCATATAGTTGCCGTATGTCTTCGATGCCTAACTCAAGCATTGCGAGTCGTTCCAAGCCGCCTCCCCAAGCCAACACAGGGTATTTAATGCCCATTGGCGCCAGCACTTCAGGGCGGAACATGCCCATGCCGCAAAGCTCGATCCAGCGCTTCAGTTTTGGAACGAAAACCGTTGCCTCTGCTGAAGGTTCTGTGTATGGAAAGTAACAAGGCCAGAACCTGACTTTCTTCAAGCCGAATCTGGAGTAGAACGTTTTCAAGGTGCCCATCAGGTCGCGTAAGGTCACGCCTTTATCGACCACTATGCCCTCGATCTGGTGGAATTCAGCCGTGTTCTTGAAGGTCAGTTGTTCGTTACGGTAGACTCTGTCTACTGAGAAGACTTTGATAGGCGGTTTCTTGTGCTTCGAGAGATACTTAATTGTCTCAGCTGTCGTATGCGTCCTCATCACTAGTCGCTTTGCCTCTTCTGGACTCCACTTGTAGCCCCAGCCTTTCGATCCTGTCGTCCAACCGTTTTCATGAGTTCTAGCGACTGCGTTAACGACGCTTTTCTTCGGTAACGCGCCTGCTTTGGGGTTTGCCAAATAGAATGTGTCCATCATCTCGCGGGCTGGATGATCTTGCGGCTGGAACAAGGCGTCGAAGTTCCAGAATGCCGTCTCCACAAGCGGTCCACGGATTTCAGTGAAACCCAGTTCAAGAAAGATCTCCCGCGCTTTCTGAATTACCTGTTGTAGCGGATGAGCCTTGGCTGGATAGAGTTCGGGTCCAGCTGCCGAAACATCGAACTTTCTAAGTTTGACTTCTCGCCACTTTTGGCTAATGATGAGTTCAGGCGTGAGTTGGCTAACCTCCGAAATCAGCTCCACTCCTTTTCTGACCAGTTGCCGCCCAGCGTTGGTGAGTTCGAGTTGCCGCACGGTTGTTTCAGGAACTTCCAGCAGCTTCCGTCCCTTCAAGACGGAGACAGCGTCTTGCATGTCCCTATGCAGTTCGTCAACTGTCACCGAGGTTTTGTCTCTTAGCATGGAAAGAAGCTTTTCATCAGCTTCTCGGGGGATGTCCTTCTTCTGTGTTTTCAGGGTTTGTTTTCCTTCGACAGTTGCCCAGCCTTTTCGATGCAGCCATCCAAGCGCTATTGGCACTAGTTTCTCGTCAAGCTGCGCCTTCTGGGCAATATTCCCGATCGGCGCCGTTCCGTTTGATTCGATTATCGCGTTGATTATGCGGCGTTCGGGCAGTCCATATTGCGCATGTTGTTTTCCTTCTTCTGTAAGTTCAACGACCTTCTGCTTCTGTTCATGCACTTTAACAAGTTTCTTTTCGCTGAGAGTTAGCGCGGCTCGCATTACGGCGGCGTGGGCTAACCCGCTGACCTCTATTGTGCGATCAACGCTTGCTTTTCCATTCAGCTTCTGTAAAGCCAGCAATGTCTTTTGCTCATTTTCTCTAAGCTCAACCATCGCTTGTTTCGCTCCATAATCTTGATCTGTCTACTGTGGACGTTGAAATGTGATAACGCAGTATAGTGATGTGACGACATCGTATAGAAGTTTCTACCGCTGAGGGATGCCCCAAGCTAACCAGAACAGAATTTACACGGGAAATTGGCAGGGCATCACTGTCACATCAGATCAGTAACGTAGCCAGCTTATTTATTCTTACCCATTCGGCAATACTTATTCAACATTCAAGATTTCTCTAGCCTTGTCTATGTACTGTCGCCTCTTGCGTTGGTGCTCTTTTACGAAGTCAGTGATCAACTTCATGAGTCGCTGCTTGTTCTCGCCGCACAGAATCTTGCCACCTTTGCACTCTTGATTGTAGAGTCTGGCAACATCCTCGTCGCGTTCAAAAAAGTGAAACAGGTACAAGTCGTATATGGGGCAGATGTCAGGGTTTGCACCCAGCCGCCTTTGTTCCTCGGCAGTTGGTCGTCCACCTGTAAACGACATTGAAATCTTCCTTGATATGACTTCTAGACTTTCCTCCAAGGTAAAATACGTCATAGGGCTGCGCTTGCTCATCTTGGGTGAACCGTCTAACGCCTTGATCAACTTGTGATAGGTTGAAGATGGCATGACGAAGTTGTGTCTGCGACGGAATTTGAAGGCTAGGTCTCGAGTCAAACGTAAATGTGGATCTTGATCAACGCCCACGGGCACAACTGTGGGTTTAGGTCCGCCGAAATCCTTCAACTGGGGCAGCAAGATGTCGCCAGCTTGGATAAGCGCGGAGAGATACAGACCCATATGGCGTTCGCCGTAGATTGCCTTCATAGTGGCCAGAGTGACGCCTCTTCCGAAGGTTATGGCAAGATCCTTTACGCGTTGCTCCTTAGACTGCTGGTAGATGAATCCTTTTTTCGGGTCGAAACCAAGAGCCAGCAGGTCGGCTACATTGCCCACGGCGTATTTTTGGCTGCGTTCAAACGGTATGCGGTTGTCCTCGTAGGCTTCAATGTCTGCAATGCAGTAGAAAGCCTTGGCGCCGTGCTGCTGAAAATATATGACTTCACGCGCGGTCTGCAATGTGCCCAAGTGAAATTCGCCCGTGGGTTTTATGCCGCTCATAACCGCAAATTCTTGACCATTCCTCATCGCGTCCAAAATGCGTTCGAAATCTCTGTGTCCAAAGATTACGCCTCTGCGCATTCCAGCGCTTGGATCCTGAATTTGGTTCAATAATGGCTTGAGCGGTTTGATGCCGAATTCTTCGTAGAGTCGCTCGTAATCTTCGATTACAGTTGTGCCAAAAGGATCAATTATGGTCTTGGCTAATGGATCAGGTGCCATATTTTCATTCTGCCTCCAAATCGGTTGAAGTTGATATAAGGGTTGAGTTGAAAAAACTATCCTTGTTGAGTGAATAAACGCTGACGGCGACTGCTGCCAGAGCGTTGCGAATTCCTGCCGTAACTAACGCCAGTCCAGGGCAGTCACCATGCAAATCCATGACGATGGCTTGTACTTAAATTTTGTTTACGGCGAATCTTAAATACTGAAGTCAGGAAACCTAAAGCTTCCTCATGGTGAGGTAACATGCCTGAACCCAGAAAAGTTGAAGTTGATTTTGATTATGCATGTCGGCTTCTGCATCCGCGGCACACGGTACTTGTGACGTGTTCGAACAAAGCGGGAAAAGCAAACATTATAACCTTGGCTTGGTCCACGCCTACCTCTTTCAAGCCGCCCATGGTGGTCATCAGCATTGCGCCACGGCGTTTCTCGCATAAAATGATCGAGGAGACGGGAGAGTTTGTGGTTAATGTGCCCACCATGGACATTGTGAAAGAAACCTTGTTCTGCGGACGCATCTCTGGAAGCGCTTGTGACAAATTCAAAGAGGCGCCACTGACGCCCCTCCCAGCCAAGAGGGTGCGATCACCAATAATCAAGGAATGCGTGGCACACTTGGAATGCAAGGTAGTTGAAAAAATCAAGACAGGAGACCACACCTTATTCGTGGGCGAAGTCATATCCGCATACGTCAACAAGGGAATTTTCACCGAAACATTCGATGTCGAAAAAGTCAAACCTGTCTTTCACATGGGCGGAGACGACTTCGCAACTGTTGCTTCGGAAATTGTTTCTCCGCCGCGTCCCAAAAAGCCAGAAACTTGAGGCGAAAGTGCAAGTTTTTTATCTCAAGCTAAGCTTATGATGCATGCGTCGTGAAGTCATGAGTCTCTCAGCAGAGGTAATAGCGAAATACCGTCAAGCTGGGAAAATCGCCGCAGAAGTCCGAGAACTCATGAGACACGCGGTCAGGGAAGGCATGCCCATCATTAGCATATGCGAGAAAACTGAAGCTTCTATACGAGAAAAAGGTGGAAAACCAGCTTTCCCATGCAACGTTTCCATAAACGAACTCGCAGCTCATTACACATCTCCCCCAAATGACAAGCGAACCGTGCCGCTAGGCTCGTTGGTAAAAGTTGACATAGGCGTCCACGTGGACGGCTACATCGCAGACACAGCGGTAACAGTGTGCTTCAACCGCGAATTCGACAATCTTGTATCAGCTGCTGAAGACGCGTTAGACACGGGTGTCAAAACAATTCGCCCCGGACTGTTTACTTCGCAGTTTGGGAGCGCAATCCAGAGGAACATAGAATCCCATGGACTCAAGCCAATTGCCAACTTGACTGGGCATCAAGTGGCGCGGTATCTGATACATGCTGGGCGGTCATTGCCTAATGTCACTCATATTTCAACAAGCCGAATCGCATCTAACGAAGTCTACGCCATTGAACCATTCGTCACCGTGAAAAGCGCGGCTGGAAGAGTTGAAACCGGCAAGGAAGCCCACATATTTCGCTTTGTGAAGCAGAAAAAACTCAAGAGTGAATTTGCCAAGAAGCTCTGCGACTTTATTCTAGAGAATTTTCGCACCCTGCCTTTTGCTGAGCGTTGGCTCCAGAGCGTAGTGCCGCTGGACAAGCACAAGTCGGCTTTCTCCGAGCTTTTGGCCTCGAAAACGCTGATGGCCTATCCAGTGTTCATTGAAGTTAGCGGAAAACCAGTGGCTCAAGCAGAGCACACTGTTCTAGTTACAAAGAACGGATGCGAGGTTTTGACTTAATAGCTTGATTCCTTGGCTTTTTCCTTGTCCTTAACTTCGCGGTAAATCGAAGAGATCTTCATCTTCGTTTCGTCTTTGGGGCATTTTTCTTCGGTTTCCTTGAACACGAAGTCGCCTCGCTGAAACTCGCGCACGTTTTTGAAACCGCATTTTTGACACTGCACGGTGGAGGATAGAGGCTGCATTTCCAAGCTGATGAGTCTAATCATGCGTCTTCGAGTCTGGTACAGCATGTAAGTGCTTAGTGCCAATGTCACCATTCCAATGCTCATGTAGAAGCTGGCTGTGCTCGAATCGCCAACCAAATACTCATTTAATCCTAGGTAAATTGACACCAGTGACAGCAGTAGCGCGATCATGACGACTGCAATCAGAGCAGGCGAAAGCCTTCTTGTCGGAGAAACTGCTTGATTCATGATTCCTTCCTCATTATTGACCGATACCGATTGTGTTGCCAATTCCAGCAATTATAACTGAGTCACCGGGTTTCGTTCGCTCCAACAGAAGCCGTTTTACACGTTCAATGGCGCCATCAATAGCGTCAACGATTTCCTTTCTCATAGGGGAAACCGCATCACCTATATCTTCCCTGATTATTATTGCGTTCACTGGCACCTTGTGCTTCAGCGCTGCTTCTTCCACCTTGTATTTGTCAACTTCTGGACCACCGATAGCCGCGCCGATTCCTTCAGCGACCTCGCCTGTTTTTTCGCCTTCAAGCTTCAAGCCTGCGTCGATGAGGATGGCTAGGCTGATCTTGCCCTCGTTCTGCTCGATCACTTGTTTAATTGCTTCGCCTGGTTTGCCTACGTTTCCGCCTGGGCCTTCAGCCTTTAGCACATAGGCGTTTCGTCCTTCAATCGGCACTTGAGCTAGTATCATGTCTTTTTCCACTTTGGTCTTTTCGTAGCCTTGCATGAGCTTGGCGGCGACTAGGGCGCCTGCACCGTCACCTATTGGCTGTCCGAGCATGAAGGCTTTTTGAGCGGCGGCGTAGGCTTCTGCTTCGCGCATGATAAGTGGTAGAACCATTTGGAGCTGCATTATGACGTAGAGGCTTAGTGTTTTCTTGCCCAGCAGATAGAAGTGGCGAATTACTCGGTAGATGATGTTCAAGGCGAGTGCAGCTTCAAGCATCATTTCAAGGTTGTTGATCTCCGTTTCAACAGCTTTTGGCGCCATTAGTTTCACGTCGTCTTTGAAACGAACGTCTCGGACGTCGAGCATGTGTTCAAGCCGCCAAATGACGCCTGAAGGATCAAGGTCTACTGGCGGGATGGCGAAGTATTCGAGGAATCTGTCAATCTGCCCGGTTGGATCTCCTTCAAGTTTGCCTATCTCTTTGATGTTGGTTATGGCGGTTTTTCGAGCTTCGTCTCGCATGAATTTAAGTTTGAAAAGTGAGCCTTCGACCTCGCGCACCATGATCATCATTTGGATGCGCTGTCCATAGAACATGAAGACTACGAATATGGCCATGAATACGAATTGAAAAATCCAGCCAGCGAGATCCTGAGGAAGCCCCAATTGGAGGGCTAATGATGGAAGCGATATCAATCAGGTTTCACTCCTTTTGAACTGCACGTTCTTTGTAATAAATCTTGAGGATTTTCCCTCAGTCTTTTTGATGTTAGATGCTGAAAAGACGGTGAAGAGCAATTAAAATGTTTCGTGATTCCACGGAGGCCTAGCCTAGATTGAGTGGGGCAGCCAGCTTTCTCGGCTTCGCATGGCCGAAGACCACACTAGAACCGAAAACGGAGCGCGGTTTAACTGCCGAGTTCGGAAAGGGATCGGGTGGGTCCCACGCCCTATGGCCGGCAACCCCACCTAAGCAGCTTGGAATAAGCAAATATACTTTTCGCTAAACCGAAAGAGAAGCTTCCACTTTGCGAAATCCTCGAACGAAAACATCGGTGGCCCAAGTCCCACCCCTCCCCCGCACCACCTATGGAAAAACCCTCGTTAGGTTCATCGTTAGATCACCACAAACAACACGGAAACCAACATGGAAAAGTGCGTTAAGATATGTTGAAAAGTGCGCTAACCAACATGAAACTCCAAGCTAGACAACACATAACAGAACCCAAAACACAACGCCCACATACATTATTATTAACTGCTCTAACAGGAAGTTAATAACATCTGAAACAGAAACCAGCTCCACAACGCCACCGTTGACGAAGCCATACCTAAACCTGACGCAAAACAAGGATCGAACAGAGCCAAGACCACCATACAAAAACCCAAACAGACCCATAGAAACAACGCTCAAACCTTGTTGATGTCACCCGGAACACTCTGACGACGATGTCCACACAGCTTCAGCCGCACCCCCACCAAAGACTATACATCAACAACATCGCTAACTTCACGCTAACTATGTTGCAACTCCACGCTAACCAACATAGAAACACACGCTAAACCACGAAAAACAGAGCACAAGACACCAACTGAAAACAAAACCCAGCCCAAAACACAAACAGAACAGGCTCAACCCTAACCTCAAAAATTTTTTCTCCAGCTCATACTAATAGACCAGCAGAGAACAATGGTTATATTTTGATCATGCCTTGTCTTGAAGGTGGCTAGCCAATGGTGGGGTCGTAGTCTAGCCAGGGATGACGACGGGCTCCAGAAAGCAAGCCACAAGAATACGGGTTTGCGGACTCACGACCGTGAGAATGAAGAAGTTCTGGAGCGGTCAAAAAAAGGAGAAACCCGTAGGTCGCAGGTTCAACTCCTGCCGGCCCCACCACACGCGAAGAGCAACTCAGCCCTAAATAGACTAACATCATGCCTGTTTGGCAAAATCCTATAAGCCTCGAGGAGTTTCTTTCGAGAAAAGTGGAATAAGACATGACTAACGCTGTCGAAGCCTCCGGCTTGACAAAACGCCTCGGAGACATCCTCGCACTAGACAGTTTGACATTCCGGGTTGAAGAAGGCAGAATATACGGGTTGATTGGACCAAACGGCGCAGGAAAAACAACTGCGCTCAGGATTATTTCGACGCTGATTTTGCCAACTCACGGCTCAGCACGAGTCTTTGGTCGAGACGTTGTTCACGAAGCTTCTGAAGTTCGAAAGCTCATTACTTATTTGCCTGAGGAGGCTGGTGCTTACAAGAACCTTTCAGGTTACGAGTACCTGCAGTTCATGGGCAAATTCAACAGTCAGAGCAATGATGATCTGACGCGAATGGTTGAAGATGCAGCTAAGATCTCAGGTCTCGGAGACAGGTTAAAGGATAGAGTGAAAACTTACAGCAAAGGCATGAAGCGACGACTACTCGTAGCACGTGCATTAATGAACAAACCCAAACTTGCCATGTTGGATGAGCCGACCGGCGGCTTGGACGTGTTACACGCTTACCACGTTCGAGAAATAATCAAACGATACTCCAAGGAGCACAAGGTCACAGTTCTGCTTTCCAGCCACAACATGCTCGAGGTTGAACAGCTCTGCGATCAAGTGGCACTGGTGAACAAGGGCAAAATCATTGTCGAAGGTTCGCCATCGGAGCTCAAATCTAAGCATAAGGCGGCGAATTTGGAGGAAGTGTTTGTGGAGGTGGCAGGTCTTGCCTAGCGCATTGGTCAACATAATCTTGAAAGAAGTCAAAGAGATGGTGCGCGACCCACGAATACTGCTAGGCATGGTTTTGGCTCCTCTTCTCATCTTCCCACTAATGGGGTTTATGCTGCGCACCTCAACCGAAGCCATGCAAGAAAGCATACGAACTGTGCCAATCGCAGTTGCAGACTTCGACGAAGGGCCTGTAGCCCGGAATTTGACAGACTTCTTGAGATCGATACCAAACGTGAAAGTTGAGTCTATTGAAGCGCGAAACATGGACGAGATTGCCGAAGCGGCTCAAGCATCGAATGTAACCTCAGTGCTGATCATCCCGGACGGCTTTAGCAAAAACATCACTGAAGGCGAGCAAGGCTTTTTGAGAGTCTACGGGGTCTTCAGAGGAGGCGGAATCACCGAGTCGCTCACTCTCACGATTACCCAGAGCTTGGTAGACTCATTTGAACAGAAACTGATACACGAAATTGTTCAGAAAGAGTTCTCCAACCCACAGACTGTCCTGGACCCCATCAATGTATCAGAAAACTCCATTATCAAAGGAAAACCAGCCGACGTGAACCCATCAGCTCTGTTCGCATTTGCTCAATCGCAGTCATTAGGATTGCCTCTAGCTCTGTTCATGTTAATCATCTTGGCCATGCAGTTGGCAGCAACATCGGTGGCAACCGAGAAAGAAGAAAAAACCTTGGAAACGCTGATGAGTTTGCCCCTGAGTCGCTTCACGTTGCTGATGGGGAAGCTTGCAGGATCAACGGTTGTTGCAGCAATCGGCGCTGTAACCACAGTTCTGGGCGTAATTTATTACATGGGTTCATTCACTTTCGGAGCAGTAGCACAGCAGCCCATCGACCTCGCCGCAGTTGGCATGGCACCTAGTCTTCTAAGCTATATTATTCTTGGGCTCTCGGTTTTCGTTGCACTGCTCGCAGCGCTGGCATTAGCTGTTGTGGTTTCAGTCTTCGCCGAAGATGTGCGTGGAGCTCAATCCTTGCTTGGCTTCGTGTACACCCCGCTGCTCATTCCCATGCTAGTGCTAATGTTTGCCGACATCAACACACTTCCTCTAGGATTCAGAATATTTCTGCTAGCGTTACCGTTCACGCACCCAATGTTGGCAGCTCGAGCAACCATAACAGGTGATTATTTCACTGCTGCCTTAGGCATTGGATACGTGGCTATATTCACAGTCGTGATACTCTTCGTAGCCGCTAGGCTGTTTGCCACAGAGAAGATATTGACCGCCAAGATTCGACTGGGCAGAAAGAAACCTAGAGAGGAGTAACCATGCCTCAGCTCACTCTTGAACAATACCTACACACAGCTAAACTGACTGATCTGTTGCGTGAACTAAATGCCGAAAACGTCAGCATTCTTGTTCAAGAGATCGGCCATTTTACCGAGAAAGAGGCTGAAAGAAGAGACAAAATCGTTCTAGGATACTTCGGCAAGGAAGGGATTGAAAGGATAGTGGACTCCATCGTAACTCGCCTAAACTCCACTCCAAAACTCAAGCCAACCGCCCAGATTCTGGACATGGGAGCTGGCTCAGGCTTCTTCACAGTAAAATTGGCTTCAAAAGTCAGGAAGCTTATGCCTCATGCCTCGTTCTACGCCATGGACCCCACACCTGCCATGCTATTGGCTCTAAAAAAGAAAAAAGAGCATATCATCCCATTTTTTGGAATAGCTGAAAACATCCAAGGAAGCACGGACATGGCTCGGAAATACGCGACAATTCCAAAGCGATTCGACGCTGTGTTCTCGACCCTTATGCTGCACCACTGCCCAGACATAAACAAGGTTTTCAAGAGTGTTCGGCAAGTCCTGAACAAGGCTGGAAAAGCTGTGATAGTTGACCTATGCACTCACACTTTCGCCGAATTCAGAGACGAGATGGGCGACGTCCACCTAGGTTTTGACTCTAAACAGATTGAGCAAGCAACCAAGAAAGCGTTTTCAAAAGTTAAGGTTGAGCACTTGCCTGGAATCTGCTGCTCGAGTTCAGGTCGCTCTGCTGAGTTGTTTGTCGCCACGTTGAAAGCGTGATATCAATTTTATATACCACCTACGATGAAAAACGTTGATGTCAGTTGAGGGAACCTCGTGGCAGATTCCGAGTGGCTATTTTATGCTCTAGCAGTGGGTGGAGCAGTTGCAACCGCTCTCGTCGTGTTTTATGCCACGAGAATGGGAAAAGCCAAAAAGAAAGTTGCGCCTGAGCCAGCAGCTGTTTCCCCGACAGAAGCGTGGACAAAGCGATTTTCACTAACGTCGCAGCACACAGTCACAACAGAGGAAGCTAAAGAGGCTAAGGAAAAGCTCAAGATGCTTGACCTTGAGCGAGAGATATTGAGCTTTGCCATTCGACGTTTGTATGAAGCCCAAGCTGAAGGCAAGATAACGGAGGAAGAAAGGGAGAAAATCGGCGAACACTACAAAGATCGAATGCTTACTATTCGGGACAGCATTTCAAAGAGCGAATCTGTTGTGGCATTGCATGAACTTGAATCGATGCAGGACGACTTGGTTAAGCTGTTCAGCGAGCGCTTCGATGAGCTAGGTCAGAAGGTGGATGAACTTAGAACGCGGTTGGAAATAAAGGCGGCTGAGGAAGAGGCTGCAACTACCAAAGTTGAACTGCCAACGCGTGGCTTGGAATCGATGGAAGAACCCGAGAAAGAAAAGGAGAAAGATAAGAAGAAGCCTCGCAAAAAGCCTACACTAGCGCCAACGCCTAGGAGCGACGCTCAAAAACGAATTGAAGAGATTAGGGCTGAAGTTGAGAAGGTTCTTGAAAGACTAGGACAGATGGAAGTTGAAGGCGAAAGCTAGCAGCACAGGTTGGGTTGAAGATGCCAAGAAGCGCGCTGCCAGAGAAGCCGTTAAACACGTCAAGAATAATCAGGTCATTGGACTTGGCAGCGGAAGCACTGCAGCCTATGCTATACATGAAATAGGCAAGCTTGTTCGTCAAAGGAAATGGTGCATTCTCGGAGTGCCAACGTCGCATCAAGCATTCTCACTGGCTGTGGACTGCGGCATACAAGTAACAACTTTGGATGAGCATCCGCAACTTGATCTAACGATAGATGGAGCTGACCAAGTTGACCCAGACTTGAACATGATAAAAGGTATGGGCGGCGCTTTGGCGAGAGAGAAAATAGTCGCCTTGGCTTCCAAGCAGAAGGTGATAGTTATTGATGAAACCAAGCTTGTCAAGCGTCTTGGAGTTAATCATCCTGTGCCGGTTGAAGTCTTACCATTCGCCGTAGCTACGGTCATGTCAAAGATTCGCGAGTTTAGAGGTAAACCTGTTCTCCGCATGGGAACGGGCAAAGTCGGACCCGTTGTGACTGACAATGGGAATTTTCTTTTGGATGTGTGGATGAAGAAAATCGAGGATCCAAAGGAGCTTGACACTAGGCTTAAGTGTGTTTCTGGCGTAGTTGAAACTGGATTGTTCATAGGCCTTGCTGACGTGGTGTACGTTGGAACACGTGACACAGTTAAACGGCTTGAAAAACACTGATTCTTAAACTACATAGAAGTCTAATACTTTTTTCATGTGCTTGGGTGGCAGCCAACCTGACTTTTGAAGTTCTTTGATGACGCCTACCATTTGAGGTTCAATGCGCGCTGTCCGCGCGATGTCAGTCAGTGTTATCAAACCGATTATCGTGCCCTCTTCGACGATGGGCAGTTTCTTGATTTTCTTCTGCAGCATCAGTCTAACGGCGTCTGCAATCTCCATATGCGGTGCGCCTACGACTAGGCGTTTGGACATTATCTGGTGAACCTTAGTTTTTTGTGGGTTCAAGCCTTGTTCCACAATTCTCTTCAGCAAGTCTCTTTCAGTCATTATGCCCAAGGCTTTTCCCTTCTTGATCGCTATAAGGCACCCAATTTCATGCTTGTTCATGAGTTTGGCAGCATCTCTAATAGTGGCGTTTGGATCTATCGTAACCACTTTGTTTATCATTATGTCTTCTATTTCCATGTTCGAATCACCATTCTGATGCGTCTTTCTTCTGTCGCTGATAATAAGCGTGTGTGAATGAAGACAAACTACACGCAGTCCAAAACCAAAATATAACCTAGGCGGCATTAGAAAGCCTCAAATTAACGCTCGCGCTAGAGCTATGGCACGTTTGCCGGGGTAGCCTAGCTTGGTTTGGGCGCCAGACTCATAATCTGGAGAACAAAGGGGCAAACGCCCAGTCCAGAAGTCGCGGGCTCGAATCCCGCCCCCGGCACCAAGAACTTGTTTTTTTCTCGTCACCAAATTTTAAAATATTAGGTTGCTTGTTGTTGATGAGTGTGCCTCGGTAGCTCAGCCGGTAGAGCAATAGCCTTGTATACATAGGCTCAAGAAAGCTGTAGGTCGCGGGTTCGAATCCCGCCCGGGGCTCCATTTCTAAAGCATTAGTTGTTCGTTGTCGTGAGAGTAAATGTACATTGAATTGCTTATTGCCTTCAAGCGGTCAATTGACATGAGGGCTTCATGGGAAGAGTAGAGCACGCCGGGTATGTTCCTCTTCTCCAGACTTTCTTTAACGGGCGCGGCGTCGCCGCAGAAAACATAGTTCCTTTCACCCGACTTGACGACAACTGACTGGTGTCCAATAGAATGACCTGGAGTTGGAAGCAAGAAGACGTCCTCTGTGACATTAAGCCCGCCTTGAACGAGTCTGTAATGGGCTTTGATGTTGAAAAGCTCTTTGATGTAAGCTGCTTCTTGAAATCTCTCCGGCTGTTGAGCATACCTGAATTCGTCGGCTTGAACAATGAATTTGGCGTTCGGAAAAAGGGCGTTATTGCCGCAATGGTCAAAATGAAGATGCGTGTTTATCACAATGCCTATGTCTTCAGGTTTCATCTTTTGCTGGGCTAGTTGGGCTTTCAGGTTGTGCTCAGGCTCCCTTTTTACTGCATAGAATTTTCGGTACTTTTCTGGCGGCTCGCCTATTCCAGTGTCAACTAGTATGTTTTCACTTTCAGCCATAATAAGGAGGGATTTTATGGCTGCCTCGTAAGGCTGTGCCATGTACTTCATGTAAACTAGGAAACTCTTGTCTAAAGTGACGAATCCATCACAGAGCAGGTACAGCTTCAAAATCCATCACTAGGTATGGAGTCAGTCTGTTGCTGATTCAGTTTGGTCGAGTTTTTCCACAAGAGGGATGATATCTAGCGGCGATGAGATCAGGCAGTTGGCTCCTGCCCGGGTCAGTTGCTCTGGCGTAGCAAAGCCTGTTGACGTACCAACGGCGAAAACATCGAGTCCTTGTGCTGCCTTCATGTCGAGTACACTGTCGCCTATAACTATGGTTTCTTCTGGCTTGACTTTCAATGCTTTCAAGACAGTCTCTAAGTGAATCGGGTTAGGCTTCACAAAGTCCACTGAATCTCGGGTTACAACTGTTCGGAAGAAAGGCTTCAACCGAAACGTTGACAAAATGTGTTCAGTTGCTCTCTGGCTGTTTACAGTGAAGAGCCCCAGCTTAAGCCTCATTTTTTTCAAAGCCTGAAGCGTTTCAATTATCCCAGGCAACAGCTGTGTGGATTTGGCGCTTTCCATCTCGTACTTTTCCATGATACTCCAAACGTCTTTTTTAAGCTTCGAAAGGTCCTTAGCGCCTACACGGTGGTTCTGCAAGTAGATTTCGGCTTTCTTCAGCATTTCAAACACGCTTTCGTTCATCGAGAAAATTGACTGCGGAAATCCCTGGCTAGTGAAGAATTGTATTACGTCTGCGCGTGCTGATTTGTAGTCTAAGTTGAAGCTGACGATTGTGCCGTCAAGGTCAAACACCACGGCTTTTACGTTCACTGCATTTCACCGCTTTTCAGACGCGAAGCATTTCTGCGGCACAGAGGAATGCCAACAGCATAATATAGTTTGTGGTGTTTCTCCGAATGCCACTGTTGTTTACGCTGGTTTGAAAAAGTACCTTGGCCATTGTGGCCATTGCGGTTGTGTTTGTGCAGGGGCTGAGGGCGATGTCGAAGTCTTTTCGAAGTCCACTTTGAGTGTCATGCCGATTTGAATCTTGTTCGGTTCGATGTCTCGAATCATGCCTAGGAGCTGACTTCCGTCATCGAACTTGACGATGCCGAGGGCATAGGGAACCTTTGATTCGAATTCTTTGGGCGACACGTGAATCATGGTGTATGTTAACAGTTTGCACTCTTCGTCCACGGGAATCCATTTCAAATTTTGGGACAAGCATTTTGAGCATGCGGGTCGGGGCGGCAGAGTCACGGCTCCGCAATTGATGCATTTGGCTGCCATCAGTTTGCCTTCGCCCACAAACTTGTAGAAGCTCTCTATCGTGAAAGGTCGAACTTCAGACATCTGCTTTTCATCCCCTCTTGTAAACGTTAACTACTCCCGTTGCGCCCAAGCCTCCGATGTTGTGGGTTAAGCCGATTTCAGCTCCTTTCACCTGTCGTTTCCCCGCTTGCTCGGTTAATTGTAGGTAGATTTCGTAGGCTTGCGCCGTGCCCGTTGCGCCCACAGGATGCCCTTTAGCTTTTAGTCCACCGCTCGTGTTAACTGCAACCTTGCCATCTAACCCTGTTTGTCCGTCCTCGACTAGGCATCCGCCTTTGCCGCGCGGGCAGAAGCCTAGGTCTTCGTACGCGACGATCTCAGCGATTGTGAAGCAGTCGTGAACTTCGGCTACGTCAATGTCTTCGGGCTTGATGCCTGCCATTTTGTAGGCTTCCTCTCCAGCTAGTCGACCGGCGTCAAGGTTTGTTAGGTTCTCGCGTTCATACAAGCCAATCGTGTCGCTGGCGTGTCCTGAGCCGATTATGTGAACTGGCGTGTCAGTGAATCTCTTCGCTATTTCAGGCTTGGTCAAGACTAGGCAGCTGGCTCCGTCGGTTATGAGTGAACAGTCGTACAGTTTCAGAGGCCAAGCCACAACCCTTGAAGACAATGCGTCTTCCAGGCAGATTTCTTTTTGCATGTGTGCTTTTGGGTTCATTGCGCCGTGGCGATGATTCTTAACGGCGACTAACGCCATCTGCTTTTCAGTTGTGCCATACTTGTGCATGTGCGCTTGGCCAACCATAGCGAATAAACCTGGAAAAGTTGCGCCTTGCCACTGCTCAAATGGGAAGTCGCAAGCCATGGCGAGATACTCAGTGACATCTGAGGTTTTCCTGTGGGTCATTTTTTCGACGCCGCCTACCATCACCACGTCGTAAAGGCCTGACATGACTGCCATGACTCCTGCTCGTATGGCAACTGCAGATGAACTGCAGGCAGCTTCAGTTCTCATTGTGGGGATCGGCGTCAACCCAATCCAGTCTGCCACAGTTGGACCCGTGTGCCCTTGATGCTCAAAAGATTCGCCCATTTGGCCCACAATCAACGCTTTGATGTCTCTTTTTGGATCGAGATTTGGACATTTTTCATAGGCGTCCTTCGCCGCTTCAACAAAGAGTTCTCTGCCGTAAACGCCGTCGAATCGCCCAAACTTGGACATGCCCGCTGTAACAATTGAGACTAGAGGTTTTCCAGACATGAATGTGCATGCTCCCATGAATTTGGAAGCAGATGATATGGCTGATCCCATATTAAAATCATTCCAGACGGGTTCGGCATCCCATTGCAAGATTTTATCTGCACTCAACAGGATACCTCTGAAGTTCAAAGCCACGAGTAGGTTGCCAAGAATATGAACGCTGTTGAAATTTTGAAGCAACTGATCGAGTTTCCCACATATCAAGTCACGTTGGACAAAGTTGAAAAGGGCATGCAAGACTGCGCCCATTTCCTGTCTGCACAGCTTGAGGCGCTGGGCTTTCAGGTTACGCTTGACGATCTTTTCAACGTTACAGCTGAAAGAACGTTCAATGGAGATAAAGTCTTCCTCTTGAACACGCATTTTGACACTGTGCCGCCCTCGATTGAATGGGGTGACGCGTTGGTGCCCAAGCGGAAAGGCACTCGGCTGATTGGGCTTGGAGCCTCTGATGCGAAGGGAGGGATTGCTGCTACTTTGGCTGCGCTTTCGTGTTTGGACAGTTCGCGGTTTGCCAAGTTGATTGTTCAGTTCGTGAACTACGAGGATAATGGAATCCAACTAGGTGGAAAGAGACTGCTGGGTATGCCGTATTTTCTCTCTAATAATCGTGGGTTTACTGCTGACTATGGCGTAAACATTGAGCCCACAGTTCGGAACGACAAGTGGACAGTGAGCCTCGGATGCACTGGGCGAGTCTCTTTCACAGTTACGACGATTGGAAAAGAAGCGCATTCGTCGACGCCGCATCAAGGAAAGAACGCCATTTACGACATGGTCAATGTAATAGCGGCGTTGAGGCAGATTCCGTTGGGCAAATTTAAGATGGGTGATTTTGTGGGAGAAATGCCTGTTAACGTGGCTCTGATCGAAGGCGGCAGAGCCATAAACATTGTTCCAAGCGAGTGCAGGATAACTTGTGAGAGAAGGATTCTGCCAAATGAGGATCCTCAGGCGATAATTCAGACGATTCGGTCCGCGCTTGAGAACTTGCAGGATGTCAAAGTGAAATGTGAGTTCAGTTCAAATGTGCAGTTGCCTTACCTCGTTGATAAAGAGGAAGACGTGGTTAAGCTGGCTGTGAAGTCGTGTGAACGCGTTGTTGGGTATCAACCTCAACTGCGTATTGGTTTGGGAAGAACTGATTCCATGTACCTGTATCATATGGCTGGCATCAAGACTGTGATTATGGGTCCTGGGCATGTGGGTCACGTGATAGGTGAGAATATTAGCATAGACCGTTTGGATGAGTTCGCGGTTATGTTGGGGCATCTGCTTAAGCGTGAGGCGTAGGCGGATTCATGGCGTCAGGGTTGGGGTCTATTAGTATGAGTGCTGAAAATTTTTTTCAGCGTGAAAGTTCCACTTTTCAGTTTGCTTTTTAGGCCCTGTTCATGGTTCTGTATGGTGTTTCTGGCACTGTTGGCTCGTGTTTTAGCGTGACGTTCAATGTTGGCATGCGTGACGTTTAATGTTGGTATGCGTGGCTTTGAGTATGTTGAGCGCTGCGGCTGTGAAGACTGTGTCGAAGAAGAAGGTGACATACCCTTAAGGCCTTCTTCTGCCAGTGTTGTGATTGTGTGCGTGATGAAGTTGACTTTCGCTATGGTTTCATCATCATCACGTATGGGTGTGGCTGAAGCTGTACGGACGTCATCATCAGTGTGTTCCGGGTGACATCAACGCCTCCCAATGTCATGTGTTAAGGGCTGTGGCTGTTTTGAAGTTGTTGTTGACGTTGAAGGGTTTGCCACAACAACTTCTTCGATGTCGGAGGTGGGTTTCTTTTCAGATGTTATTAACTTCCGCTTAGAATCAGTAATAACACCGAGGTGGGTTTCTGCTTTAGAAGTAGTAGTCTGCGCCGCGTGTACGTTGACTACTACTTCCATGTTGTAGGCGGCTGGCTGTGTGGGCGTTGATGCCCAACTGCTCTTAGTGTCATCAACAAAGTTTGAGCGCTTTTCTCTGGTGGTCTGTTTGGGTTCTTTTATGGTCTATGGTTTTGATGATTTCCTCAAGTAGACTGCTTATTTCTTGAAGTAGGGTTCGTTCCTTATTGGTTAGGAGAAGGTTGCTTGGAGACGTGGTTTCGTTTACTGCGCTGTTTGGTGTTCTGAGGGTAGTCTTTTTGAGAAGCTTATGACTGTGAGGCCTATGACTTTTCCGTGTTTGTATCTTACTACTATGTCGTTTTGGGTTAGTTTGGATTCGTCGGCTTCTGTTGGTTTGCCGAAGCTTATGTAGAGTATGTCTCGTTCTTTGTCGTATGTTACGTCGAGTTTTTCTATGTTTTCTACTGTTGCCTCCACAGGATTTCCCTCTTGAGTATTCTATCCAAGTCGGATGTTATGAATCCAATCTTTCAATATTACGGGAGAGGTCAGTTTTCTTTTTGGTTCACTTTTTTCTCAAAAGTTTCAGAAATTCTTCTTTTGTTAGTCCTGCTTGAGCCATTATCGAAAGAAGGGTACCTTTCTTTACTGCTTCATGTCGTGGAACTGTGACCTTGTGCTTACCATCCGTCAGAAATATGTGGCTGCCTCTTTGATGAACGACCTTGAAATCAGCTTTGTTGAGTGCCTTGATTATTTTTCGCCAAGAAAGGGTTGGTAGCTTCTCAGACAGTTATTTGCACCAACTCTCTCTTTCGCTTGAGATGTTCCAGCTCTTCTGGGAATGCTTCCAAGTAGCCTTCTATGGCTTCTCGGATGTTGGTGAGGGTTTCTTTTCTTGTTTCTCCCTGGCTGATGGCTCCTGGGAGCTCCAGGCACTGGGCTGAGTAACCTCCCTCTTCTTCTTTCCTTAAGACAACTGTGAGTTTCAGATTCTTGACTTCGACCATTGCTTGAACCTAAATGCAGTTTATGCTTCAACTGAAATAAAGTTTTCCAGAAAGAAACAGGCGCTGTTTTGTGTTTTTCAGCGGTGTTGACTGGTGTAGTGCTTTGTTACAGCAACTTCTTGGATGTTGGAATGCGGGTCTGAGTGTTTCAGATGTTATTAACTTTCGCTTAGGTCAGGTGATTACACTGAAGTGGTTTCTGTTTGGAAGCAGTGGTTTGCGCCTCATGTTTGAGGGCGTCCGAAGGAGTAATGTTCATCAAACTAAATATGCTGGCGTGGATTAATGAGGGCTTGGAGATGCGGTTTTGGCTGACTGGGTCGTTGAAAGGATAGTTCACTTCGGAGCAGGGGACTTCTTGAAGGATGGGTTGCCGCATTTCGGTTTTCATGACAGGGCTGGAAATCACTATGCAATTTTTCATCAAAAGCACTTCCTAGGTCTCATAGGAGAAGATGATCGACTCGAGTGGACAGTGGCGGCGCGTCAAGTTTTTGAGGGCACGCCTAACATCGTTGCAGAACTGAATTATCCCATGTACATAGACAATCTGCCCGATGGCACCCTTACAGTCTCAAACTTCGGCGACGCCCGCCTTTATCGCATTGATGTTGAAAGAAAGAAAGCCGAATTGTTCGTTGATGGTTCCAGATTAGGGATGAAAGATGCTGGCAACTGTGTGGTGGACGATGAATGCTTAGTGTGGGTGAACGAGGTCAAAGGTTGCAAGATTTGGAGGTTTGACGGCACAGGTAAGCCTGTGTTAACCCTTGGTGATGGCACATCTGGTTTCCAGTCTGGCGCAGTAGATTTTGGTGAAGCAAAATTCAGCTGGATCTACGACATAAGGAGAGGACCTGGTGGTAACATCTACGTTCTGGATAGCAGGAATTTCGCGGTTAGGTTGATTGACCTGAAACGTCGTGTGGTCAATACCTTAGCAGGAACCGGAAAGGCAGGTTATGAAGGAGACGATGGAGACGCCCTGAAAGCTACCTTTGGCAGTGATCCAGCGGCGCGATTCGACGGACCAATATCCCTGTCGCTTGACGAGGAAGGAAATATCTTCGTGGGGGACCGGATGAATCACGTCGTGAGAATGATTTACAGGAAGTCAGGCACGATAAGAACGATTGCTGGAAACTACCATAGCGTTAAGGGCGTCAGCAACAAGCCTGAAGAGAAAGATCCGTTTAGGCTCAATTTACCTGAAATAAGCAGCATGGATTACTACAATGGGCACTTGTTTGTTCCCACCGACCTTTCACCTGAGGAGGGCGACTTAGCAGTGCTGAGAAGAGCCGCGATAGCGTGAAAGCCGACATGGTTGTGTTGCTGGCTGTGCTTGGACCGTTGTAGTTGAACTTGCAGGCGCAGACTGTTTATAGCGATCTGAATTTTTACGAGTCGTTAGCTTCTGCATAGAAATTGTAGTAATGCCGAGGTGCTTCAGGTTTAGAAGTAGTAGTCTGCGCCGCGTGTACGTTGACTACTACTTCCATGTTTGCGGACTCCTGACTGTATGGATGCTGATGCCCAACTACTCTAGGTGTCAACAACAAGCTTCCGGCATTATGCATAGGTCTGTTTGGGGAATTGTATGATGACTCGTGGAAAACCTTATGTTGACACAAAGAACAGGCAGGTAGTATTCAATCGAGATTCGTTTTGGGTTCAGGAGCTGGAACGAATCCGATAGTCTAAGCTAATACGCTTATAGCCTGAGGGAAAAATGAATTGGATGTGTTCACCCGTCTAAGAAAAAACCTTCTCAATAACGTAAACGCTTACCTCGCCTTGTTTTCAGTAGCGTTCATTGTAGTGAATGTTTTGCTGATTTTTAGATTTGACCTACTGTTCATTTCTATTGCCATTACTGTCTGCATGATGTTGATAGGGCAAATGCTGTTAACTACTACATTGAGCATCACATATGTCTTCTACATGTTTTCGTGTTTTTCTGTCCAAGCAATATCATTGTTGTATTGGGTAGCTCGACATGTGCCTATTACTGATGTTTACCTTGCAGTGTATGGGTTGGGTGCTGCTTCCTTGGTTTCCATACCTTTAGTGGTTCACTTATTCACAAGAAAAAGACTTGGAGACTTTCCAATGATTCCAACTTTCTCGATCTTTTTCGTTGGCTTGCTTTTGACATTGGGATTGTCGCAAACGGTAGAGGGACGTACTTCAGACATGTTTTTCGGATTAACGATGCTCCTCTTCAGTATCACATCAATAATTGGCTCAAACATGTCATGGAGGACTCTAATTCTACACAGAGAACTCGGAATAAGTGATAGAGGAAAATTCATACGAAATATCAAGGATGAATTTCTAAAGAGGATTTCGGATGAAAATACCCGCAACGATGTTGACTTGCTTATGCATTATCTTCGTTTATCTCTTGATTCTTTTGTCGAGGGCAATTTCGATGACAGCTTTATGAATGCCTACAAAATCGCTTTTGATTTGAATGGCAAAGCATTCGAAGCAATTTTCGTGCTTCCAGAAAACAAAGACCGACAAAAGCGCTTTTCGGAAATAAGACATCGTTTGTCTCATGCACGCATCAGCGAGAAGAAAACGAAAGAACCGAAAGAAACAAAAGAAGAGAAAAAAGACCTTCAAAAACTCAAGGATGCCCAAAAGAGACTCTTTCAAGATAACTTGGATATTCTGGGAATAGTAAAGTCAGAATTTATTGAGGCTGCATTGCGAAAAGAAACTATCAACTCTCTTTCTGAGATACAAAAGCATAAAGACTAATCTCTCTCAGTTGAATCCGACAGATAATCCTCAGTTTACCTAGCGCGCTCTAAAAGAATAAATCTACAAACAATGTGATTGCAATCGTGAAAAAGAATAATCTGAAATTGAGAGTGAGCATTCAGGCATTTTCGAGAACTGTTTTTGATTTCAGAAGAATTCTCTCAGCGTGTATTTTTCTCCTAGTCTCCAGTATAGCACTTTACATAAGCTTTTCAATTTATCCTCCTACAAATTCCATTCTCGAGTTGTCCCGAGCAACACCTTGGGGCATCGTGACTTCTATTTTTGTTCATTCGAGTCCGATACATCTTGCTTATAACATGGTCGGGCTTTTCGCATATACGCTTCTGTTCGCGGTCTGCAACAGCAGTCTGACATCCGAAACTAAAAGAAGAATCCAGTCATTTTTCTTGGTCTGCGCTTTTGGGTCAGCAGTTGCATCAAATATCTTTTGGGTCTTCTTGACTTCTCAACCATCACTTGGAGCTTCTGGGGTTGTTTATGCTGTTCAGGGAGTCTTATTGGGGTTCTCACTTATCAATGGTCTAAGTATTTTGAATTGGGAAAAATTCAAAACCCAAGAAAAATCCACGAAACTCATGGTCCTATTCAATCTTTTAGTTTTGATTTCGCTACTTGTTCAGATTTTTCTTTCACCTGAAATATTCTTGAGCGTTGGCGTTGGAGTCAACGTTGTTGCTCATGGATTTTCTTTCTACCTGAGTCTCGTAATAACATTTGTCTGGAACAATTATGTCAAAAAAGTATCTATTTTGGTCTGACTTCTCACACACGCCATGGGGAAGTTAGGTCTTCACACCTAAAGAACTCATAACTTGCCTTTCCACTTCCCGAAATCAACCTCTGCCTGCTTCGATTTTGTCTTTTTCTGTGGCGCTCCACATTAAGACAAAAATTCTGGGTTGAGAAAAAAGTCGAAGTTCTCAGGTAGGCGGGGGAGCATTGACTCTTTCCCTACTCAGTCGTATCCTTCTAAGTTCGATGACAAAGGTTGTCCAAAAGAGGGCAAGACCAATAAAAAAGAAAACTAAATTGGAACGAGTCCAACCCTCAACGGAGAACGCTGCATATATCCCAACAACGTGACCAGTATATATAACAAAAACAGACCAATTTCTCACGGAATTAGGTGCAAATATTGAAAATGCAAAAAGAATTATCAGACAGAAAAATGCAAGCCCAACACAGACAGCCTGATACCACTCTCCAAACACGTTGAAAGAAGCTGGGAATTTTGAAAAACTTATTTTGTCAACAAGGAGAGAAATCAGCCAATTACCATAGAGGGCAAAAACCACCGCTTCAAATAGATTAAGTCTGTTTAACCTATCTTCAGCCAATTTGCTTCACTTGGTCTATTTCCTAGAGTTCGGCTCTAAACAGCTTTCTTCATCTGTTGCTCATATATTTTTGTCTATCTTGCGTGTGTCTCTCTCTGTGTGTCACTCTCTACGTGACTCAGAGAGAGTGTCAGTCAGATAGTCAGTCAAACTGTGTGTGTGCATAGAATTTCGATCACACACACAGGGGAAACGACGACGAGACGACGACGACGCAAAATAACGACGACGGAGACACAAAAAAAGCTAGCTAGCGTTAGTTTTATTGCTGGTGCGTTATGAATTCATAGGTGTGAAGAAAAATGAGTAGAATAGATTTAGGAGATATAAGAGAGGAAATTAAACAGGAAAAATCGGGTTATATTGAAAGAATAATACAGCAGTTCATCATGCAAAACTATGCGCAAGCTAAGACGCCGGATGGAACTTTTGATCTTGAAACGTGTGATAAACCTGTATTGAAAAAAATCGTAAGTGAGCTAATTAGATTATTAAGCGAGACCCTGTTGAGAGAAGAGGAAATTTCCGAGTCAGATAAGGTTACCAAACAGCGCAAAATTTGACCAGGTCTTTCTATTTTTAGCTAACTAGCGAAAACTTTGCAAGCGCGCGCCTTCTGTTTGGGTTTGGGATAGAAATTCTAGTAGGGGATTCGTAGTGAATCTCACCTTTACAGCATATCAATCGTTGAAATCTCAATTATTGTTGACTCTGAGAACCAGTCGTTAATTGTGTCTTCGTCTGCATTGCCATAATATTTAAGGTAGAGAGCATGTTTTCCCAATTCAAAAGCCTCCCCACCTTTAGCAATTCGAGCGTTGCCCTTAAACTGGATCTTTCCGATCTTAAACTCGACTCGACCATCCTCAAGAATGTTTTTCATCCAGTCAGTGTACGCTCCTTCATGGCTAAGATAAATTTTCTTTCCAGCTATTGCAAACCACAACTCAACTGTGTGTGGATTTCCAGTCTTCCTACCTCTAGTCGTTAAATAGATGTACTTCTCATCGGCGACTCTGCTAACATCCATGTGACTCAACACTCACTCCCGTAAAGTTGTTTATATCGGTCAGATTACCTTTACGCGCGATTCAGCCTTCTTCAACAGTGAAGAAAACGCTAGGAACCTTGCGCACGCTATTTGTTCTGGTCACTGCTTGTCTATCTGTACGCGTTTGTTTGTATTTGGCAGAGTGTGTAGCGCGCACGGATAGAGTTTCTATGCATACACACACAGAAACGACGAATGGGTTGGTTGGATAGAATTTCTATGCACACACACAAATCTGAGCTATCTTGAAGTTGTTTTTGTCAGTATTTTTGGTTCTTTCCATTCTTCGCGTATGATGCTGTATATGCAGTCATCTCTCCACTTTCCACGGCAGTAGAAAGTTCTTCTGAGAATGCCTTCTCGTTTGAACCCAGCCTTCTCAAGCGCTTTCCATGATTGAACATTTTCTGTGTCAGCCTTTGCCTGAATTCTCATTATGTCTTTGGATAGAAATAGATAGTCGATTATTACCTGAATCGCTTCGTTGGCATAGCCCTTGTTTCGCTCGTTGGGCACGATGTTATAGCCTATCTCCGTTTCGCCCGCTGACAGAAAATGGGAAATAAAACCGATTTTTGTTCCATCCTTCTTCTCAATGAAAAACCATTGTGCATCTTTAATATTGTCGTAGAGTCTTTCCAAGTCCACCATC
>DATETJ010000001.1 GCA_035283685.1 Candidatus Bathyarchaeia archaeon | reverse complement strand
TCACGCACACTTTTCGGCCTGCCAGTCATAATTATGTCAATGTCTTGCTTACCCGACGTTACATCAATTCCGACTTCTTTGAGTGACCATCCCATAATTCGAATGGCAGCATCCGCATCTTCAGCGAGAACCTCCTTTCTATAAGCCACCCGCGCCCTGGCTTCTGCAATGCGCACCAAGGATTCAAGTTGACGAGCGGTTATTGCTATTGGCGTGCCTTCAGTCTCGCTGGCTGAACGCATTTCTAAGTAGAAGTCTTTCAGACGTGTTATAGCTTCCTCAGTTAATTTCGGCTGAATATTCTTTGTATAACTAATATACTTGCGCAGAAGATTCGGCGCAATAGGTGACTCCAAAGGCGCCGGGCCTCTCATGTGAAGGTCGAGAATATGCTCAGTCATCTTGGTGTCCCTTTCTTTCTCAGGCACATCCCTCAACACAAAAATAAGATCAAACCGGGACAGAATGGTAACCGGAAGCGCAATGTTCTCAGCCACAGTGCGGTAAGGCTCATACCTTCCCAATGCAGGGTTAGCCGCGGCTAACAAAGCTGTTCGCGCGTTTAAAGTGGCCACAATACCGCCTTTGGCTACCGAAACCGTGTGTTGTTCCATAGCTTCGTGGATGGCAACACGGTCTTCGGGGCGCATCTTGTCAATTTCGTCTATGCAGGCTACTCCTTTGTCAGCTAACACGAGGGCCCCGGCTTCAAGCGACATTCCGCCTCCTTTTTCCCGAAGCACGGCAGCAGTCAATCCAGCAGCGGTTGTGCCTCTTCCAGACGTGTACAGTCCACGAGGCGCTATTCTCGACACATACTGAAGCAGCTGAGACTTGGCGGTTCCAGGGTCACCCACCAAGAGGACGTTCATGTCGCCTCGTATTGTGATGTCGGGAAGCTGTTTGAACACCGCGCCAAATAGGAGATACATTATGGCTTCTTTGATGTGTTCGTAACCATAAATTGAAGGCGCAATAGAACGAATCACCTTGCGGTGCACCCATGGGTCTCTAGCCAATTCGAGAAGTGTTTTTTCTTCTTCAGGCGAGACTATGACGGCCTCGGGCTCTTTGCTCAGCGCATCGATGTAGTTGGCGTCCAAGTGCAACCTAAACACACGCATTTTTCCACCAGTGGGAAGCGTAGGCGCCACAGCGCGAACAATGCCGACAACCGCTACATGGTCACCTGGTCTGGCAATGTCGACTAGGTCTCGTCCTGCAAGTTCTATGTTCAGCCACCGGGGCAAATGTCCAGGCGGTAGGTCTTCGGGACGTTCTTGTATGCGGATTCGCTGGAAATCGATGAACGTGGATTCTTCTTGGACAAAGTCGAAGGTTCCCTTGTATCCGCATGCTGGGTCACTGCATACGAATGGGGCTCTTAAGAAGGGACCAGCTTGTTCAATTTCTTGAGTAACTCCACAACGTTTGCATTTGAATACTGCCCGCATAACCATAGGGTTGACTGGTGTGGCTCTGACAATGATTCCTTCAACCATGGCTAGGTTTCCAAGGTGGGCTGAGCCCAATGTACGCAACTGTACAGTTGTGGGCAAGTCTTTGAACCGAACGTTAACGGTTTCGGTTACTTCGGCGTATTCCGGCGCCTCGATTTGAAGTTGTGCATGGGCGGCATGATTAGCGTGTTTCATGTATTCGTCTGGTTGCTCGATTAGGTTTTGAGCGAATTCTTGGTCGGCTATTGACAAGTCTTCAAAATCGACTACCATTGAAGTAGCGCCTGAAACAGCCATCTGAGATATGCGTTTACGATACTTTTCAGCTTTGAGAAAATCTTGAAAACGCTGTTGCGGATCAGCCGTAATTGTTTCTTCGGTCATGTTTCATCCGTCACCTTCAGCATTTTGCTTTTCCATTCATCAATAATGAAGTGTAAACGTTCGTAGAGGATACGCTCTTCTCGGGCTAGGTCTTTTAGAATGTGATTCGTCTGCTCAGGCGATGAAGCCAAAGAAACAATTTTGCGTAGGCGACAGTTGACTATGTCCTGCGACATAAGCATCACTTTTTCGTATTCGCGCATTTTTTCAGGATTTCCTATTGCGCCTTTTTTTAGATCAGCCAAGTAACGCCTCAATTTAGGATAGAATTCTTCTTCGAGGGTGGAGAGTTGCCGAGCGTGGACGATGCCGCTTTCCTTCCAATGTATATTGTTGATTTTCTTAATGTCAAGTTGTTCTTCTTCTTTGATGTGGGCTATACCTGTTTTTTCAAGCTGATGAGCTATCCAGTATTTGACGTCGTATTCTCTTCCCTCTTCAAAAGGTCCAACCTTCATTCCGGCAAGTTCAATTTCGGGGCAATTTCTATTAACAATTATTTTAACTGGTGAGTTTTCAAAAACGAAGTCTGCGTCTTTGATGGGTATAAATGTTTTTTGGGTCAACGTGATCGAACTTCTCCTTCTCTCAGAGAAAGACTGCTAAAAGAAAATGACATCTTTCACATTTAAAGTTAGTAGTGGAAACAGAGGTGAAGCTTCAACTGTTCAGGTGAATTTGGAAAAGTCGAAGAAGAGAAAAAAACGCATTTGATATTGCGATTTTCATAATCCACGATCTAGTTTACCTAATACTTAATAGTTTGAGCTGTTTATTGGCTACAATTTAGGTTTAAATATGAGCGAAAGAGTAACCCGTAATAGTGCATATCTTAACGGCAAATCCACCAGTGGAACAACAACAAGAGTCAAAGACGTAAGCCCAACAAGCGGCATGTGTCCATTATGTATCCGCGATTGCCCCATCATGTGCGAAATCAGTCTTTCGGCCTTTCGAGGACGCGAAGCCCTCTACCCCGAACCAGGTCAATACGGCTGCAGCACAGCCGGAGCCCTCAAAGACTTCCGACTAGACTGGTCTGACTTCAACATACATGCGTCGCTCTTCGGCGCAGAAGGCATCGAGCCAGATTCTGATAAAGCCCTTTTCGAAAACGCAAACATCGAAACCAAAGTAGCTGGCATACCGTTAAAAGTGCCAATATTGACTGGAGCTTTCGGCTCAACTGAGGTAGCCCGGTTAAACTGGGAAGGCTTAGCCGTAGGTGCAGCCCTTTCAGGTGCAATCATAACCGTTGGCGAAAATGTTGTTGGAATGGACTTGGACGCCAAAATCAACAAAGGCAAGGTCACGGAAAGTAAAGAACTAAAGCGCAGAGTCGACGCGTTCCGAAAGTTCTGGGATGGAAAACACGGTGACGTGGTAGTTCAAACAAACGTGGAAGACCAGCGCTTGGGCGTTGATGTTTACGCCATTTCTAAGCTTGAAGTCAACGTGATCGAGCGCAAGTGGGGTCAAGGTGCCAAAGCAATAGGCGGCGAAGTACGACTACGCGACCTAGATAAGGCATTAACACTGAAAAAGAGAGGCTACATTGTTATCCCTGACCCTGAGGACAGAAGTGTTCAAGAGGCTTTCAAAGAAGGCGTGTTCAAATCTTT